>JAQTRC010000031.1 GCA_028712665.1 Desulfuromonadaceae bacterium | reverse complement strand
TCCAGCTCTTTTCCGAGCTTCGTGGACAGGGGTTCAAGCAGGCCTTTGTGCTTCTGACGGGGGAAGATGCCGCCCCTCTGAGATTGGCCCATCCGGATATGGACGCCGTAGTGACGAAGGATGAACATCTCCAGGATATGTTGCCTGCGTTAGTGGAATCGCTCCTTTCGCGCAACTGAAGAAGAGGGGTTTGCAATGAGTGGACATGCTTTTGCGCGGTTTCCGGAATTTATGCGAAAAGGGGGCAATAAATGACTGAAAAACCGAAACTGGCGGTCTATTGGGCCGCATCCTGCGGTGGCTGCGAGATCGCTGTTGCCAACCTGCACGAGAAGATTCTGGATCTGGATGCGGCGCTGGATTTCATGTTCTGCCCCTGTCTGTTGGACACCAAGAAGAAAGACATTGAGGCGCTTCCTGACAAAGCCATTGCCGTGACACTCTTCAACGGTGCTCTCCGCACCGAGGAGAATGTCGAGATGGCAAACCTTTTGCGAAGGAAATCCCAGCTGCTGATCGCCTTCGGCTCCTGCGCCAAAGGGGGCTGTATCCCGGCTCTTGCCAATTTAAGCACGAAGGAAGATCTCTTAAGTTCGGTCTACATTGACAATTTTTCGGTTGATAATCCTTCAGGCATCACCCCCTCCGGCACTACCAGCTTTCCCGAAGGGGATATTCATCTGCCGGCTTTGCTGGAAAGGGTGAAGCACCTGGTCCAGGAGGTGGACGTTGATTACTATATCCCCGGATGTCCGCCTGAATCGCACCAGATCTGGAATGTGATCGAGGTAATCCTATCCGGTGATCTCCCCCCCAAGGGGAGCACCATAGGTTGCGGCAACCTGACGGTCTGCGACGATTGCGACCGGACCAAGGAGGAGAAGCGTATCACCGCATTCCGGCGCAACTACGAATTCTATCCGGAACCAAAAGTTTGTCTGCTGGAACAGGGAATGCTCTGTATGGGGATTGCCACGCGTAACGGCTGCGGCGCCCCGTGCACCAAGGCCAACATGCCCTGTACCGGCTGCTATGGCGCCCCGGAAGGGGTCAGCGACCAGGGGGCAAAGATGGTGGCGGCGCTCGGTTCGATCATGGATATCGGTGATACAACCGGCCTGTCGGAGTCGGAGATCGCCGGGCGGGTTGACTCTTTTCTGGCGACAATCCCGGACTATGCCGGACAGTTCTACAAATACACCCTGGCCAGTTCGACGCTGGGCGGCAGGGTTGGGAGGTAAGGATGCAGAGAATCACGATTGATCCTATCACCTGTCTGGAAGGGCATGGCCGGATTGATATTTTTCTGAACGATAAGGGAACTGTGGAGAACGCCTATTTTCAGATTCCGGAACTGCGCGGCTTCGAGCAATTCTGCGTGGGGCGGATGGCCGAAGAGATGCCGGTTATCACCAACAGGATCTGCGGGGTCTGCCCGGAAGCACATCACATCGCGGCAACCAAGGCGCTGGATGGCGTCTTTGGAGCAGAACCGACGCCGGTGGCGAAAAAACTGCGTGAACTGCTCTATATGGCATTTTTCGTCACCGATCACACAACTCATTTTTACGCCTTGGGCGGCCCGGATTTCATCGTCGGTCCGGATGCCCCCCCCTCGGAACGGAACATCCTTGGTGTGGCCCGTAAAGTCGGGCTGGAGGTCGCCGGCGAGGTGATCGGCTGCCGTAAACGCAACCACGAGATCATCACATTTCTGGGGGGCAAGTCGATCCATCCTGTGGCCGGTGTTCCGGGAGGCTGGAGCCGCGCGATCACTCCGGAGGAACGGAAGCAGATTGAAGATACGGCCCGCAAAAATATTGAATTTGCCCGTTTTTCTCTGTCTCTTTTCGAAAAGATCGTCTTGAAAAACCAGGTCTATCTGGAAATGATTACCTCGGACACCTATCTGCACCGCACCTATTCGATGGGGACGGTCGATGCCGACAATAAGACCAACTTCTACGAAGGCATGATCCGGGTGATGGACCCGGAAGGGAACGAATTTGTAAAATATCACCCTTCCGAATACCGTGAGCATATTGCCGAACGCGTCGAATCCTGGACTTACCTGAAATATCCCTACCTGAAAAAGGTAGGCTGGAAGGGGCTTGTAGACGGGATCGAGAGCGGCATATACACAGCTACCCCTCTGTCGCGTCTGAATGTCTCCGAAGGTATGGCAACGCCTCTGGCAAACGAGGAATACCGGCGCATGTACGAAACCTTCGGCTGCAAGAAGATAACGGATGACCGTTACGAGCCTATCCATCACCGTCTGGCCACCCACTGGGCGAGGCTGATTGAACTGCTCTACGCCTCGGAACATATGCTGGAACTGGCGCTCGACCCTGAAATCACCTCGAGTGAGACCCGCAACATTCCGGACCCAGCCCGGTTCGTAGGCGAGGGTATCGGCTCCGTCGAGGCTCCTCGCGGTACGCTGACCCATCATTATGTCACCGATGATAGAGGGGTATTGACAAAGGTCAATATGATCGTCGGCACGACCAACAACTATGCCCCCATATCAATGTCGATAAAGCGGGCCGCAGAAAAACTGATCACCAGCAACGCGCCTGAGGAGGCAATCCTCAACAAGATAGAGATGGCGTTCCGGCTTTATGACCCCTGCTTTTCATGCGCCACCCATTTCCTGCCCGGCAAGATGCCGTTGACCGTGTCGCTGCGTGACAGTCAGGGCGGCTTGCTGCGGGAGATGCGGAGGAAGGGATGACTGCCGGCGTCGTCATCATAGGGATGGGCAATCCGCTGCTCTCCGATGATGGTGTTGGAATAGTTGTCGCCCATGCAGTTGCGAAGCGTCTGAAGCACCGCATGAATCTGACCGTTACGGAGTTGCACACCGGAGGTATACGGCTGATGGAAGCCATGGCCGGTTTCAAACGGGCGGTTGTAGTCGACGCAATGTTGAGCGGCGCAACTCCAGGCACCTTGAAACGTTTTGACCCAAACGATTTCGTCACAACCAAAAACACCTTTTCCAGCCACGACACCGATTTTGCAACGGCCTATGAACTTGGGCTCATGGCGGGAGTCCCCCTTCCGGAACAGGTTTCCTTCTGGGGTATTGAGGCCCGTGAGTTTGATCTTTTTGGCGAACAGTTAACCGAAGAGGTCTCTGCGGCGCTGCCGGGAGCTGTAAATCTGATAGTAGAAGAAATTTTCAAGTGGGAGGCGGCAGCATGAAGATAGGTATCTATTTCTGCAACTGCGGCAGCAACATCTCCGACAAGATCAGTGCCGAAGCTGTGACCGAGGCTGTGCTCTCATTCCCTGAACACCCCTATGTCACAATAATCGGTTTTATCTGTTCGGAAGATGGCAAGGCAGAGTTCGAGGAGAGCCTGAAGAGAGAGCGACCGGATCGGGTGGTAGTGGCCGCCTGCTCGCCACGAGACCATGAGAGCACCTTTCGCCGCTGCATGGCCAATGCGGGTCTGAACCCATACCTGATGCAGATGGTCAACATTCGCGAACAGATCGCCTGGGTGACTGAAGAGCCGGCAATTGCGACCGAAAAGGCGATCCGGGCGATACGTGGAGCATTTTTCCGGGTGAGGTTGCAGGAGCCGCTGGAAAAGAAACAGCTGGAGACATGTCCCGATGCGCTGGTAATCGGGGCCGGTCCTGCAGGAATGAAGGCAGCTCTCTCACTGGCTGAAGCGGGACGATCGGTAGTGCTGGTGGAGCGGACGCCGTTTATCGGCGGTCTTCCGGTCCGTTTTGAAGAGCTCTTTCCGGCTCTGGAATGTGCCCCCTGTATGCTGGAACCTCTGATGGGGGACCTTCTCCATGGCGACTACGCCGAACGGATCGAACTGATGACGATGTCGGAGCTGGTCGAGGTGACCGGTTTCTACGGTAACTTCATCGCCAAAATACGGCAGAAACCGCGTCACGTCTCACTGCATGACTGCATCGGCTGCGGCGAGTGCGTGGAGGCCTGCCCGGCCACCAGTATGAATGAGTTTAACAGCAACGCCAGCCTGCGCAAGGCGATCGACTTTGCCTTCGCGGGTGTCCTCCCTAATGCCCCATTCCTGATGGAAGAGATCTGTGTCCGCTCCAGAGGTGAGGAATGCAGGGCCTGCAAGGATTCCTGTCCGATGGGAGAAGATGTCATTAATCTGGAAGAGGTGGAGACGATTGTCGAGCGGAGGGTCGGCTCGATCATTCTGGCCACCGGAGCGGGACTCTATGATGCCTCAAGGGTGGCCGGCATCGGTATGGGGACTCTGCCGGATGTTTACGATGCCCTGCAATTCGAACGGATGTTGTCATCCACCGGACCGACCGGCGGAGAGATCCTGACCAAAGGTGGTAATGCCCCCGCATCGGTGGCTATCATACATTGTGTCGGAAGTCTGGATGAAGCACATATACCTTACTGCTCCGGAATCTGTTGCCAGTACGCTTTCAAGTTCAACCACCTGATCATGGCTAAAAATCCGGAAACCCGGATCACCCATTATCACCGGGAACTGGTTCTGCCGGGCAAAGAGGCGCAGACCCTGTACCATCATGCAGCCCATAACAAGAACTCCCGCATGAAAAGGTACGATGGCATAAAGGATCTCAAGATCACCCAGGACGATAACGGCGGGCTCAATGTCAACGCTAAAGGGGAGGCAAGCCCTGTGGATATGGTCATTCTCTGCCCGGCCGTGATTCCGGCGGAGGGCGCCGGCACTCTTTCTTCCAAACTGGATGTCAGCTGCGATTCATTCGGGTTCTTCCGGGAGTTGCACGGACGCATGGATGCTGCCCAGAGCACCATCAAGGGGGTCTATCTGGCCGGTTCCTGCCAGGAACCGATGGATATCCGGACCGCGATGCTTGAAGGTATGGCTACCGTCGGCTATACCCTGGCCGGGCTCCAACCGGGGCGTATGATAGAGATTGAGCCGATATCCGCAGAGGTTGACGAGACACACTGCTCCGGCTGCCATCTCTGCATATCGGTCTGTCCGTACCGCGCCATTTCGTTCGACACGGAACGGAACGTCTCCAGCATCAACGCCGTTCTCTGTCATGGCTGCGGCACCTGCGTGGCCGCCTGTCCATCAGGGGCAATCACCGGCCACCACTTTACAAATGCCCAGATCATGGCCGAGATGGAAGGAGTCCTGAAATGACATCAGAGAAAGGGTTTGAGCCTAAAATCATCGGATTCCTCTGTAACTGGTGCTCCTATGCCGGCGCAGACAAGGCGGGCGGGATGCAGGTGCCTTATCCTCCGAATGTTCAGGTCATCCGGGTCATGTGCAGTGGCAGGGTTGACCCGCAGTTTATTCTTTCGGCACTTGTAAAAGGCGCCGATGGTGTTATAATCCTTGCCTGTCATCCTGGAGATTGCCACTATAAGGAAGGCAACTGCCGTGCCCTGCAGCGCCACAGCATGTTGAACCTGATGCTTGAACAGTTGGGGGTTGAAAAGGAGCGCTGCCGGTTGGATTATGTTTCGGCAGGAGAAGGGGAAAAGTTCAACAGGGTCATAGCTGAGATGGTACAATCGGTTCGAATGCTGGGGCCGCTTTTGTTGACCCCGGAAAACAGAGCGCAAGTCATATGTTTGGACGAACAGTTTACGGAGTGTTGATAATTTGAAGTCAAAAAGATAAGGAGATACGTTATGGCTGTTTCAGTACTCGACGCACGAGGGCTCAAGTGTCCTCAGCCGACGCTCAAGATCACTGTAATGTCGGTCAAGATGAAACCGGGTGATGTCCTTGAAGTTATCGCCGATTGCCCTACGTTCGAGAAGGATGTTCGCGATTGGTGTACGCGCGCCAGAAAGACCCTTTTATGGTTAAAGGAAGAAGGAACGGCAAAGAAGGTACAGATACAGTTCTGATTTTTATGCATCTCTATTTATAATAAGCTGCAATATGATTTTTCAGAACTAAAACGGCAATAAAATGTCAGGAGCTGGCAGGGTTAACATCTAATTCCTGCCGTTACGCGCCCGAAAGGATTTGAAGGTTTGAGTGCGCAAAGTTCGGTCGTAGCAGTAAAACTGAAAAAAATCCGCGAGGCTTATATAAAACAGCTCCCCGGACAACTGGAGGGAATCCGGGCCTCCTACTCCTCTTTCGTGCTGGGAGAGAAGGGGATCGAGCCGCTGGAAGATCTGCATCGCCGCATCCACTCAATGAAAGGGGCTTGCGCTTCCTTCCGGCTCAGTATGTTGAGCGCGGTGGCCGCTACCGGGGAACATCTGGCAAAGGAGGCGATGCACTCCGCTACACCCCCTGACAGATTGTGGCATCAAGGGATGCAGGAAATTTTTGCCAGGATAGAGCACGAAATTTCCAACATCGATCCGATGCATGGAATGGAGTCGCAGATAGAGGAACTTACAGCTGCAGCCGATGAAAACAATGAACGGGTGCGGAAGTTGGTTTATCTCTGCGAGGACGACTCGTTTCAGCGCCTTACGCTGTCAACGCAGATTGGATGTTTTGGTTTCGAGGTGGTTTCTTTCGGCGATACGGATCATTTGATAAATGCCGTGCAGAGTGCTCCGCCCGACGCGATAGTCATGGATATTATTTTTCCAGGCAAGCCGCTCGGAGGCTCCGAAGTCGTGCAAGCTATTCAGGCCGCCCGGGAGAGTCCGATCCCAACGGTGTTTATTTCTACAAATGATTCCCTCGCCAATCGCCTTTCGGCCGTGCGTGCCGGGTCCAGTGGATATTTCGTAAAACCTGTCAATATGACCGAACTCTGTTCTACCGTCAGCCTCCTCACTTCGGCTGTGAAGCCGGAACCGTACAAGATCATGATCGTGGATGACGACCCGCAACTGGCCGAATATCACGCCTTGATACTCCAAGATGCTGGAATGACCACCTTTACGGTAAACGATCCGCTGCAGGTTATGTCACCGTTATTAGAGTTCAAGCCGGATCTTATTTTGATGGATATGTACATGCCCGGCTGCAATGGCATGGAGTTGGCCAAGGCCATCAGGCAGATCGGCGCTTTTATCAGTATTCCGATAGTATATCTCTCCAGTGAAACCGATACGGAAATACAATTTCAGGCCATGCTGAGAGGGGGGGATGAATTCCTCACCAAACCGATCAAACCTCACCATCTTGTTTCCTCAGTGGCTGTGCGCGCCGATCGTATGAAGATCATCCGTTCCTTGATGGTGCGGGACAGTTTGACCGGCCTTTTTAATCTTACCACTACAAAGGAGCATCTGAGTACGGCCATTGCCAGTGCACTTCGTAAACAGGAAGAGGTCTGCTTTGCCATGATCGATGTAGACAAGTTCAAGGATGTGAACGACAGCTATGGTCATCCGGTTGGCGATCGTGTGCTGGTGGCCATTGCGCGTCTCATCACTCAACGCGTTCGTAAAGCGGACACCGTCGGTCGTTTTGGCGGAGAGGAGTTTGCCGTTATTCTTCCCGGTTGCTCCATCTCCGAGGCGGTTACTCTCCTGAACGAGTTACGGGAGAGTTTCGCAGCTCTGATTTTTCAGACAAAAGAAAAAAACTTCTCATGCACTTTCAGTTCCGGTGTTGCACCGCTCTCACTCTATGGAGATGCGACTGCTCTTAACGCAGGGGCTGATGAAGCGCTCTATGAAGCCAAGAATGGCGGACGTAATCAGGTTGTGGCTGCCAAGGGGCGTTGATGGAGTTAAGCAGAAGCTTAGGCAGAATACTAACAGGGATATCCGATTGGTTTGCGGCTCAAGAGCGTGCGGTAAGGTCAGACCTTGATTCCTGCCGCCAGCATCTCGGAGGCGTGTTTCAGGGCTGAATCGGTTACAGTTGTGCCGGCCAGCATGCGGGCCACTTCGCGGGTGCGCTCTTCCTGGCCTAGTTCGAGGAGTCGCGTTGTTGTCCGGCTCTCAGTTATCAGTTTCTCCACTCGCAGCTGCTGATCCGCAAAAACCGCAACCTGCGGCAGATGGGTGATGCATAGCACCTGCTGCCGGGTGGCGACATTCTTTAATTTCCTTCCAACTAATTCAGAAGTCGCCCCGCCGATTCCGGTATCAACTTCGTCGAAAATCAGGGTCGGGACATCACTCTCCGGCAAGATCTGCTTGATCGCCAGCATCAGGCGCGAAAGTTCGCCGCCTGAGGCGATACGCGCCATGGGACGGGGCGCTTCGCCCGGATTGGAGGAGAAGAGGAATTCTACCCTTTCGAAACCGCTTGAACGCGGTTCAGGCAGCGTCTCCAGCGTCGGTTCGATGATTGCGCCTTTCATTGCCAGTTGGTGTGCTTCCGCCTCCAGAGCCTTTTTCAGCTTTGCCGATGCATGAAGGCGTGCGGCGGTGAGCTCTCCGCCTGAAAGTTTCAGCGCCGTTTCCAGATTGTCCCGCTCAACTTCCAGAGTATGCCTGTTCTGACCCATGCCGAGCAATTGCTCCAGTTCGGCGTCGATCGTTGCCTTGTAAACCAGAATCTCTTCTACTGTCGGAGCATATTTTTTTTTCAGTCTGCCAAGCTGATCGAGGCGGTCGTCGATCCGCTGCAGCGTAGCGGGGTCCGACTCGATGCGGGATGAGTAATCGCGCAATGTTATGGCAATGTCCTCCAGTTGCAGGTATGCCCCTTCCAGCGAGGTTGCGGCTTCCTGTAGCGATTGATCGATGGCCGATAATTCAGTAATCGAGCCGGAGATGCGCCTGAGCTGCCCCAAAAGAGCACCGTCTCCGCCGTACAGCCGATCGAAGGCCTCGCCGCTGACCCCGCCCAATTTCTCGGCATTTGCCAGAAGCAGGCGCTGCTCCTCAAGCTCTTCTTCTTCGCCCGGTTTTAGTGCCGCTTCTGCAATTTCTTCCGATTGGAAGGAGAGCAGATCGAGACGTCGTTCAGCCTCCCGTTCAGCCTGTTCAAGCCCGGAGAGCTTATCGCGTATGGATGACAGCCGGTTGAACAGGTTTGTGAATTTCTGCCGCATTTCCACTATGCCGGCGAACGCATCCAGCAGACGGAGGTGGTTTTCCGGCTTGAGCAGGGTTTGGGAATCGTGCTGGCCGTAGATATTGATCAGGCGAGGGGCAATATCCGACAACAGGGCAAGTGTAGACATGCCGCCGTTGATAAATATCCTGTTCTTCCCGGAGCGGGAGAGGGAACGTTTTATCAGCAGTTCGTTTTCGCAGTCGAAGCCGGCCTCCGAGAGGAGTTGCCGGATGTTAGGGAGAGCAGTAATGTCGAAGAGGGCTTCGACGACCGCCTCTTCCTCGCCGGAGCGGATCAGGTCGCTGGAGGCCCTGCTCCCCATGATCAACCCCACGGCATCGATGATGATCGACTTGCCGGCCCCTGTCTCGCCGGTCAGCACGGTCAGCCCCTTCTTGAAGCCGATGTGCAGGGTGTCGATGATGGCTACGTTTTTAATGGTCAGGTCGGTCAGCATAAGATTCTCAGTTCAAGGTTCGAGGTTCGAGGTTCGGGGCTGAAGGTTCAAGGTTCGAGGTTAACAAAATTGAGTTCTGGCACGTGAGTTTCAACATTGAACATTGAACATTGAACATTGAACATTGAACGTTGAACCGGATTTTCAACGTTCTCCCCACTTTAACTTGGTCCTCAGAAGTTCGAAGTAGTCACGGCTGCGTGACATGACCAGCGAGGTTTTATTGAGAGCCTTGCGCACCTCTACCGAATCCCCCTCCTGCAATTCGATTCCGACCTGTCCGTCGAGGGTCAGGTAAACCTTTTCGTCAAAGGAGGAGGTTATCGTGACGGAGATGATCGATTCATCGGTGACGACAATCGGGCGGTTGGTCAGGGTGTGTGGACAGATCGGGGTGATAACGATGCAACTCATCTGCGGCTGAATGATCGGGCCTCCGGCCGACAGGGAATAGCCGGTGGAGCCTGTCGGTGTAGCTACGATCAGGCCGTCGGCCTTGTAGGTTGTCAGAAACTTTCTGTTGATTCTTGTTTCCAGATCAACGATACGGGCCAAGGCTCCCTTGTTGATGACGACATCGTTCAATACGTGGTGGATCTCGCTTGGTTTGCGCTCCCGCAGCAGCGTAACCATAAGCATCATCCTCGCGGAAACGCGGGGGGCGCTCTGCAGGCAGAGTTCCAGGCGGGGATAGAGCTCCTCGACGGTGATCTCGGTCAGAAAACCGAGGCTGCCCAGATTGACCCCGAGGATCGGAACATCCCGATCATTGAAGAGGCGCGCTACAGAGATCAACGTGCCATCCCCCCCCAGCACGACCACCAGTTCGGCCTGATCGCGAATCTCTTCCTCGGTTACCTTGTCAGGATGGCCGATCAATCTGGCAAGACTTGGTTCCACGAGGGGTAGACGATCTCTGGCTTCAAGCCACTGTATCAGGTCGCTGGCGATCCCCTGGCAGCGGGGATCGTGCATTTTGGCGAATATTGCTACGTTCTGGATTTGCATGCCGTACCTACTTGAGCTTTCTGATCTTATCCAAACTCTCTTCCAAAACCAGCTTCTTGCCGGTTACATCCGCCAGTTTTTGACGCTCCTTGTCGACAATCCCGGCAGGAGCGCGGTCCACGAAGGCCGGGCTCTCCAGCTTTTTTGAGAACATTTCGATCTCTTTTTCGATCTTGCCGATCTCTTTCAACAGGCGCTCCTCTTCGGCCGCCACATCTACCAGCCCCCTCAATGGCACATATATCCGGACATCGCCTGCCACTTGAATTGAGGCGTCTTCCGGTTTTTCAATCCCCTGACCTATGGCCAGATCGGATAAGCGCGCCAGCGCAATCATGGAGCCTTCATTGTGTTTCATGAGTCTCAAACTCTCCTCGCTGCCGCAGGAGAGGATAACGGCGATCTGTTTCGATGGAGGCACCTCCATCTCGCCGCGGATGTTGCGTATGCCTCCGATGACCGCCATGACCCTTTCCATTTCGGCGGCGGCATCGGGGAAAGAGAGATGCTCGCAATATTCGGGATATTCAGCCAGCATGATGGTTTGTAGTGGCGTCGCTTGCTCTGCCCCATCGGGCGCGGCAAACGGCGCCCTTACGGTCGCCGGCAACGCCTGCCAGATCTCTTCGGTGATGAACGGCATGAAGGGGTGCAGGAGCCGCAGCAGTTTTTCAAGCGTGTACCAGAGTACATATTGGACTGTCTGTTTGCGCTCCGGTGTGCCGTTGTAAAGATCCTGCTTTGACAACTCCAGATACCAGTCGCAAAATTCGCTCCAGGTGAACTGGTAGAGCGCCATAGCGCTTTCGTTGTAGCGGTAACCGGTCAAGGTTTCATCTACCGTGCGGATGGTCTCATTCAGGCGGTGCAGGATCCACTTCTCCCCCTGGCAGAGCTCCATTTTGTCGAGGCTGAGTTTTTCAGGATCAAACCCTTCAAGGTTCATCAGGGTGAATCTGGCCGCGTTCCAGACTTTGTTGCAGAAGTTCCGGTATCCGGCAATGCGCTCTTCAGCCAGCTTGATGTCACGTCCCTGGGCGGCAAATGCGGCCAGCGTGAAGCGGAATGCGTCGGTGCCGTACTGGTCGATGGTCGTCAGCGGGTCGATAACATTCCCTTTCGATTTGGACATCTTCTGCCCCTGGGCATCGCGCACCAGAGCATGGATGTAGACGTCCCTGAAAGGCACCTCATCCATGAAGTGCAGCCCCATCATCATCATGCGGGCTACCCAGAAAAAGAGGATGTCGAATCCGGTAACAAGACAGCTGGTCGGATAGAACGTTTTCAATTCAGAGGTCTGCTCCGGCCACCCCATCGTGGAGAAGGGCCAGAGGGCCGACGAGAACCAGGTGTCCAGCACGTCGGTCTCCTGGCGGATCTCGTCGCTGCCGCATTTGCTGCATTTGGTCGGGATCTCCATGGAGACGGTAACGCCGTCGCAATGGTCGCAGAACCAGGCCGGGATCCGGTGCCCCCACCAAATCTGGCGGGAGATGCACCAGTCGCGGATGTTCTCCATCCAGTCGTAATAGGTGTTTTCCCACTGTTTGGGAAGGATTCGGGTTTTTCCTTCCTTAACGGCGGCCAGAGCGCGCTCGGCCAGAGGCGCGACCTTGACATACCATTGCAGGGAGAGGTACGGCTCGACCACGGTTTTACAGCGGTAACAGCCTCCCACGGACATGGCATGGTCGTCGATCTTTTCCAGCAGGCCGGCAGCCTCCAGTTCGGCCACTATGCGGCTGCGGGCGACGAAGCGGTCCAGTCCCTCGTACTGGTGCCCGGCAGCGTTAATAATGCCGGACTCGTCCAGGACGTTGATCTTGTCCAGAGCGTGGCGGAGTCCGACCTCGAAGTCGTTGAAATCGTGGGCCGGCGTGATCTTGACCACTCCGGTGCCGAATTCGCGATCCACATAGTCATCGGCCACGACCGGGATTTCGCGGTTAAGTAGCGGAAGGAGAACCTTATGACCAACCAGGTCGCTGTATCGTTCATCTTCCGGATGTACCGCCACGGCGGTGTCGCCCAGCATGGTTTCCGGCCTGGTTGTCGCCACTGTCACGAATCGTCCCGGCTGGCCAACCACCGGATAGCGGATATGCCAGAGGTGTCCCTTCTTATCTTCATGCTCGACCTCGATATCCGACAGGGCGGTGTGGCAGCGAGGGCACCAGTTGATCAGGCGGTTGTCCCGGTAGATCAGGCCATCCTCGAATAATTTAACGAAGACGGTACGCACGGCCCTGGATAACCCCTCATCCATTGTGAAGCGTTCGCGCTCCCAATCACAGGATGCACCGAGGCGCTTCAACTGTCCGATGATCTGCCCCCCCGACTCAGCCTTCCACTTCCAGACCCGCTCGATGAAATCTTCGCGCCCAAGATCATGGCGGTCCTTCCCTTCGACGGACAACTGCCGCTCGACCACATTCTGGGTGGCGATGCCGGCATGGTCGGTACCCGGCATCCAGAGAACGTTATACCCCTGCATACGCTTCCAGCGGCAGAGGATATCCTGCAAAGTGTTGTTGAGGGCATGTCCCATATGCAGGGCGCCCGTTACGTTGGGGGGCGGGATGACTATCGAGTACGGCTTTTTATCCGAAGGAGCGGAGGCGCGGAAATACCCCTTTGCTTCCCATTCGGCGTACCATCTCTTTTCAACGTCGTGCGGTTCATAACCTTTGGCGAGTTCTTTTGTCATGCAAAAATCCTTTTTTATTAATATACTGAGCCTTACCATATACTACTGTTGGCTGATTCAGGTCAAGCGCGCTCTTGTACTCTTGTATCGTGGCATAACATATGCTGACTCCTATAACAATTTATACATATTTATACTTGAAATGAGATATAAACGGGTATATTTTGTTATAAACGTGTCAACCAATCAGTTCAATATAACGAGGACAGTATGGATCCAATACAAAATCCCTTTTCGCCGGGCGCAGGTTCTCCACCGCCGGAGCTGGTCGGTCGCGACGAAATCCTTGAGCAAACACGGATACTTTTAGGTCGGGTACGGGCCAGGCGACCTGAAAAAAGTATTCTCCTTACCGGACTTCGTGGCGTTGGCAAAACTGTACTGCTGAACGAAATGGAAAGGATAGCGCAACAAGGCGGTTATCGTTCCATTCTGATCGAAGCCCACGAAGATAAGCCGTTGGCGGTGTTGTTGGCGCCGCACCTTCGACAATTACTCTTTGACTTGAACCGGATGGCCGGAGCCGGTGATAAGGTTCGGCGGGGACTGGCGGTTCTAAAAAGTTTTATAGGCTCGGTCAAAGTTACAGTTGGCGATGTGGAATTCGGTCTGGATATAGATCCGGAGCAAGGAACTGCGGATAGTGGAGACCTGGAAGTTGACCTTCCAAATCTTCTCATGGCGCTGGCTGAAGCTGCCGATGAGCGCAAAACTCCTGTAGCTATTCTTATTGACGAAATTCAGTATTTCAATCAGTCAGAGCTGAGTGCACTGATCATGGCAATGCACAAGATGCAGCAGCGTCAGTTGCCGTTGGTTCTGCTGGGAGCCGGTCTGCCGATTCTTCCGGGATTGGCAGGTGAATCGAAATCTTACGCCGAGCGACTTTTCAGCTTTCCTGATATCGGGCCTCTGTCGGAAAGCGATGCAGTCAAAGCGCTTCGGGATCCGGTTAAAGCGGTTGGAGTGGAGTTTGAAGATACAGCTCTTCAGGAGATTTTCCGCTTGACACAAGGTTATCCCTACTTCATTCAGGAGTGGGGATACCAGGCCTGGAATCATGCTGACCACTCTCCGATTACCTTGCAGCATGTTCAGTCCGCGACAATCAAGGTCATACCTCGCCTGGATGCCAACTTCTTCCGTGTACGGTTTGATCGGCTTACACCCAGTGAAAAGAATTATCTGCGAGCAATGGCTCATCTGGGGCCGGGTTCTCAGCGCTCCGGAGATATTGCTGTTGTTCTTGGAGTCAAGATCAACAGTCTTGGACCTGTCCGGGCCAAGCTGATCAAAAAGGGTATGATCTATAGCCCGACCCACGGCGACATGGCGTTTACAGTTCCTCTGTTTGATGAATTCATGCGGCGGGCGATACCGGAGTTTGAGGGGAAGGGGTAGGCTGCAACCAAACTACGTCCAGATAGAGTTAATTTCTCCAAAGTAGCATTTTACGACTGGATAAATGTTCCGTTTGGGAAGATCACCGGTTCACGCGCATGCGCGCGTGAACCGGTCAACAACGAGTTGAACAATAAGAGAGACTATGATCGATTATGCAAAATACAGAATAGCTCTGCGGCGTCTTTTTAAACAAAAGCAAAAGGTTCGCGCGGCCTACGCTAAACATGTCACCTCGGCCCGTAAGGATGGTAAGAATGCCAAGGAAATTAGCTCATTAGAATATGAGGCATGGTATGAAGAGGACATGATAAATGAAGATATTTCTATTCTTGTTACAACATACTTAGTTTCAAAGGCAACGAAACATTTTATATCCATTCCGCCTCGTAAAGATGAAGGAATGTGGGAGCAATGTAACAAAATAAGCGAAAGATTTGTTCTGACAAACGCTGGGATTTCGGCTCTTAGGTCTTCTATACGGGCAGAAGCAAAAGAACGTCGTGACCTCCTTATTCCATTAATTGCAGCTCTCACTGGAATAATTGGCATAGTAACTGGCCTCATTGCAGTGATAAAGAAGTGATTTTATTACATAAGAGCCTAGCCATCGCACTTAAAGTGGACAGGTTATTTTTCAGTGGAAAAAGTTTTGCCGGCCCCTTTAATTGCTCACAACCCGTGAACAAGGATAAACATAGTGACCCTTTTTCTAATCATTGCCGTAATCGGCGGAGTAGTGTTTTTTCTGACAGTGCTGAATAAAAACCCTGGCGAACGTGTTTTCTCATCAGAATCGTCAGCCTCACGTCATGAGTTTCTCCAACAAGCTTTCGGGATTTCAAAAAAAGATTGCGAACGCTTACACTTCGACGGGAGGCACTTCTATCACCCTAAGGAAATTCCATATGAAAGTTACAGTGGAATTCGGGCCGCAGGGTCAGAACGAACAACGATTACGAACGCCGCGTTTCCTCATCACACCTCGTGGAAATTTCAACGCGGAGATGGTGGCCCTGATTTACGATATCGGGGGAACTCCAAATCGATGCATTCGGAACGTCACTTCATTAACTTTTATGGAACTAAGCCATTCACTTTGCACGTCTATTCATATCCTGGATATAACGAAGTAAATCAACTTGTGGAAAAATTCGACGAATTTCTTTGTGGGGCTCAGGAGCAGGACTACGAAAGTGAGTTTATGGCATTCAAAGCAGCATACGAAAAGAAACAGCTTGCCCAATCTCAATTAAGTGAGACTCAATCATCACTTTCATCATGTGATGCTGTAACTGCTGCTCACAACAAAATTTCGAGCGCCGAAATGAAGATACCTGATGAGCTCAAGGCAAAGGTTAATGACGCTGTAAAGAGAAGGACACTGTTGTTAAATGAAGTGGAGAATTTACGTCGAGAAATTCGGGAACAAGCTCAGCAGGAAAGCCAAGCTGTACGCGCCGCGCAAGCAAGGAGCGAGATCGCGTTGAACCACCGAATCATTACACAATTTTCTTGAGGAGGTAAACGTGCCACTTATACCATGCCCTGAATGTTTTCAAGAGATCTCTGATCGAGCCATAAGCTGCCCAAAGTGTGGCTTTCCAATCAAGGACAATAAACAAATAACCAATGAATCACCTGCTATGATTTGGGACTCGGAAGATGGTGTATGTATCTGCGTAAAATGTCCAAAATGCTACAAGTCGTCAATAATCAATAAAACTACTGCGCGCAAAACCGACACGGGTTATTCCTTGGACGGTGAAGGTACCTGCTCTTGCGGCTTGACCTTTGATAAAATTGAAAGAAACAACACATTGAACTCAAGTCCTGTTTTTATGGTTAACCAGCCAAGCAGGCGCTCTACAGCAGGGCTTCTTGCTCTCCTTCTCGGAGGAATAGGCGTGCACCATTTCTATCTTGGCCGCCCCGTTGCAGGTATTTTTAATATTTTATTCTGCTGGACATTTATTCCCGCTATTCTTGCTTTAGTAACTGCAATTCAATATTTCTCTATGACTGATGATGTATTCAACCGCACTGTCGATAAGACACATCGAAACTTCAAAGGCTAGTAACCGATTACAAATTAGGGAGAACATAAGGGGACAGAGAACATAAGGGGACAGGCTGACTATTGAGAAGAATAGGGGCGATAAGCAGCCTGCCCCCTTATTGCTTCCCTTATTGCTCTTTCGCCGTTAAGGATATTGACTATGCCGGTATATTTCGTACTTGATACCAACACATCTCAGGTCAAGATTGGCCGGGGTAGCGATGTGCGAAAGCGAGTTTGCAACCTACAGACCGGCAATCCAAGCCGCCTGCTGCTAATGGGCTGGATCAGAGTCGAAAATGACAATGAGGTCGAGCGGCGCCTACATGCCCGATATCAAGATCATCGCGGGATTGGCGAGTGGTTTCACATTGGGCCAACGGAGGTTCTTGAGGAACTACAGAGGGAAAGTGGGTTTGTACCACCCCCAAAAGATGCATTCGAGGTTGTCGGTTACGACAGAGACGGGATACCGGAATATATGGGTGTCTGGGAGTGGGCTGACTTTGAGTTTTATGACTGCTGTCCGTTCTGAGGCTGCTTCTGTGGTATGCACTTTCAAGAAGCATCGTACATGTACCATTGCGTAAACTGTGACACGCTTACTAACTTTGAAGACCTAAGAGAGGGGCCGGAATAATAAAGGGGTCTCCATTTTCCCATTTTTTGACAGCTGGAAATGACAAGATGTCCCAACCAATCGGGAGTACCGGTGTACCCGGTCACCCTCAGGCCCGTTAGTCAAAATCAAGGAGGAACCCCAGTAATGAGGATCGCCCCTGTAGTTGTTTTACTGCTTTTACTTTGCGGAGTTGGAATCTGCGCGGAGTCACAGCCAGCCGAAACAAAGCCACAAGGCATCAAAATTGAAAACAAGACTGATACTCCCAATCATCATGCCGAGCACAAACAGAGAGGCACGGAGGAATCGCCTCTTTTCGTCAAAATAACTTCCGGAAACTGCAATATAGAACCTAATAATCATACCAAGGGCTTTTGGAAGAATTTCCCGAATGAAAACTGGTTTCTCGTTATTGTCGGTATTTTCCAACTTGGCGTTTTCGCATGGCAGGCTGTGTGCCTCCGCGACACGATCAAAGCTACAGAAAAAACTACTAAAAGCCTTCAAGACTCCGAAAGACCTTATATTTTCGCCAGCTTGAAAAGCTGCGAGTTTGACGATTCCGAGGAAGGTCTTGGCAAATGGAAAGTCGAGTACACTCTTAAGAATCATGGGAAAACCCCAGCAATCTTGACTAACAAACAGGTCTTTATTCAAGAAAAAGACAGGGTTAAACCTATTGAAGCTCCTGAAAAAGAGGATATCCCACAAGGAGGCGGCGTTGTCGGCGTGGGAGATGAAGACGTTTCCCCTTGCATACACGTTATGGACATCGGTATCGCTCAAAGCATTCTCGCTGGTATCTTTATAGACCGACTGTTTTGCTACGGTAGAATTGACTACAAGGATATTTTTGGCAATTCTCATCACACTAAGTTTTGTTGGGTATACCAAAATAGAGTCACTGAAAAAAGCTTCTACTTGACCCCAGACAAAGAACTTAACGATTACACTTAAAATGAGATGCTTTTTCATATGATGACCTAACCACGGCCTCGAACACGGACGCGGTGAACCCGCTCCGGTCAAGGCCGACCCGTCGGCATCTGGAGGATATTGAACGGATCATCCGTGAATTCATCAAGGAACCTTGAAAACCAATGTTGAAGATAGTAGAAGTAAGGAACATCGCCTTGTTAAAGAACAGAGTGGCTTAAATGAATATCCAAAAGAAGATAGGTAGGAGGAAACCATGAACCAGGAAGACATCCGCTGGATTCAGCGATTCAATAATTTCAGCAAGGCATTGAGCCAATTGCGGAAATTTATCGCAAAAGACAACTGAACCCGTTTAGCTTGACGGGGTGTAACATGTGTACTATTCTAACACGACAAAAGATGTCCTATTATGCCAGCGGAGGGGTACTATGAAACAGATCACCTTTGGAACGTCCGGTTGGCGTGGAATCCTGTGTGAGGATTTCACCTTCGATAATGTGAAAACAGTCGTTCAGGCCATTGCCGATAATATCAAGGCTGCAGGTGAACAGGAGAAAGGTGTCGTGATCGGCTGCGATACCCGTTTCATGGGTCAGCGTTTTGTAGAAGCGGCCGCCTCCGTAGTGGCGGGAGCCGGCATCAAAGCCTATCTGTGTGAGCGCGATACCCCGACGCCGGTAATATCGTTCGAGATTCTGCGGCGCAAGGCTGCCGGCGGCATCAACTTCACCGCCAGCCACAATCCGCCCGAATACAACGGCGTCAAGTTTTCCCCGTCATGGGGGGGGCCGGCCCTCCCGGAGAGTACGAGCGATATCGAGCGGCGCGCCAACGAGATGCTAGGCAAGGCATGCTACAGGGAACTTTCTATCGTAGAAGCGAATAAAAAGGGACTGCTGGAATATATCAATCCCCGAAAAGAGTATCTGAAAGATCTTGAGCAGAAGATCGATTTTGATGTGATAGGGCGTTTGGGAAAGGTAGCACTGAATCCGCTTTACGGCACTGCGCGCGGCTATCTGGACGAACCGCTCCGGAAGCGCGCCTTCCCCTATCTCATCATCAATGACCGGCTTGATCCCTATTTTGGCGGTCAGCCTCCAGAACCATCCGAGGCGCATATCCCCGATTTTATCTCGCTGGTCAAGAACGACTCCGATATCAGGCTTGGTCTGGCCACCGACGGCGACGCCGACCGCTTCGGTATTCTGGATGAAGATGGGAGTTATATTGAACCGAACTATATCATAGCCCTTCTGCTGGATTATCTGATACGGGTCCGGAAGCTTGAAGGGGGGGTGGCGCGCTCTGTCGCGACTTCGCACCTGATCGATGCCGTGGCAAGGAAACATGGAGTTCCGGTTTACGAGACTCCGGTCGGCTTCAAATATATCGGCGAACTGATCTGCCAGGATAAGCTGGTTATAGGCGGCGAAGAGAGCGCCGGTCTGACGATCAAGGGGCATGTTCCAGAGAAGGATGGTATATTGGCCTGCTTCCTGGTGGCGGAGATGGTGGCCAGCGAAGGTAAAACTGTCAGGGAACTGCTGGAGCGTCTGTACGGCGAGGTGGGGCGCTTTGTTACACGCCGTGACAACCTCAAGCTGTCGCCTGAGCTGGAAGCGATATACAAGGATAAGGTAAACGCCGTGCCGGCAGAGGTGGCCGGCGCCAAAGTTACCGATGTGATCAGGATCGACGGCACCAAACTGCTCCTTGCCGACGGAAGCTGGATGCTTTTCCGGAAGTCCGGCACCGAGCCGGTAGTGCGCCTCTACGGTGAGGCGTCATCAGAGGCGCGGTTGTCGGAAGTGATGGCTGCCGGACGGCAGTTTATATTGAACTAAACAATATTTGGAGGATCTGAATCATGTGGGATTATACACCAACAGTAAAAGATCATTTTCTGAACCCGCGCAACGTGGGAGAAATACCGGATGCGGACGCCGTCGGCGAAGTAGGCAGCCTGGCCTGCGGGGACGCGCTCAAGCTCTATCTCAAGCTGGATAATAACAAGGAGAAGATTGTTGACGCCAAGTTCCAGACCTTTGGCTGTGCCAGCGCCATCGCATCATCCTCTGCCTTGACCGAGATGGTCAAAGGGAAAACCCTGGACGAAGCGATGGCGATCAGCAACCAGGAGATCGCTGATTTCCTGGGGGGGCTGCCGGAAGAAAAGATGCACTGCTCGGTCATGGGGCAGGAGGCTCTGGAGGTGGCGATCGCCAAGTATCGCGGAGAACCGGTACCGGACCATGACAGCGAGCATGATCAGGGACATGCGTATCCGGATTATGAGGGGGAGATCGTCTGCAAATGCTTTGGAATCACCGATACATTCCTCAAAAAGGTTATCGAGACCAACCGGCTGACCACAGCCGAGCAGGTCACCCACTTCACAAAGGCGGGTGGCGCCTGCGGCGGCTGTATCCCCAAAATCCAGGAGCTGATCGCCCAGGTCCTTGGCGATGCCGACGCCCAGCCGCGCAAGCGTCCTGAAAAACTCTCCAACATGAAGAAGATGCAGTTGATTCAGGAGGTGCTCGAACGGGACATCCGGCCTCTGTTATGGGCTGACGGCGGCGATCTTGAACTGATCGATATAGACGGTTCCATCGTGCAGGTAGCCTTCCGCAAGGCCTGCGCCGGCTGCGCCTCATCGAGCAACACCTCCCGCATGGTCGAGGCCAAGCTGCGCGACCTGGTGGCCGAGGATATAGTGGTTGAGGAGGTTCCGGCATGAAAGAGATCTATCTGGACAACAATGCCACCACCAAGGTGGACGAAGCGGTGTTCGAAGAGATGCGCCCCTATTTCTGCGAGCTGTACGGCAACCCCAGTTCGATGCATTTCTTTGGCGGTCAGGTGCAGGGCAAGGTGACCGAGGCGAGAAGCCGCGTGGCGGCACTGTTGGGCGCTTCTCCTGAAGAGATCATATTCACCGCCTGCGGCACCGAGAGCGACAACGCAGCCATCCGTTCAGCGCTGGAGGTTTTTCCCGACCGGCGCCATGTCATCACCTCGCGTGTTGAGCATCCAGCTGTTCTGACCCAGTGCCGCAATCTGACCCAGAAGGGGTATCGGGTGACCGAGATCGGCGTGGACGGCGCCGGACGGCTTGATATGGAAGAGTTGAAGGGAGCGGTTGACACCGACACAGCTATTGTCTCGCTGATGTGGGCCAATAACGAGACCGGAGTGATCTTTCCGGTCGAAGAGGCGGCAGCGGTGGCAAAATCGAAAGGGGCGCTTTTCCACAGTGATGCCGTCCAGGCTATCGGTAAAATTCCGATCGACATGTCCGGTTCGAACATCGATATGCTTTCGCTCTCCGGCCACAAACTTCATGCTCCGAAGGGGATCGGCGTGCTCTATCTGCGCCGTGGCACACCTTTTCGCCCCTTTCTGGTCGGCGGACATCAGGAGAAGAGCCGCCGGGCCGGTACAGAAAACGCTGCCGCCATCATCGCACTCGGCAGGGCCTGTGAACTGGCCGGTCAGCATATGCAGGTTGAAAACAGTACTGTCAAAGCCCAGCGTGACCGGCTTCAGGATGCCCTGATGTCTGCGATACCCAATGCCCGTATCAACGGCGGAGGAGCCGAACGTCTCCCTAATACGACTTCAATCGCCTTTGAGTTTGTCGAGGGAGAAGCTATCCTGCTGCTTCTTTCAGAGTTGGGTATCTGTGCCTCCTCCGGCAGCGCCTGTACCTCCGGTTCGCTGGAGCCTTCTCACGTCCTGCGCGCCATGGGTGTCCCATTTACCTGCGCCCACGGCTCTATACGCTTCTCGCTTTCGCGCTACACGAGCGATGCCGAGATCGACACGGTCATTCGCGAGATGCCCCCGATCATCGCCCGCCTGCGGCAGATGTCACCTTTTGGCAGAGAGTTTCTTAAAGGGGAGAGTTGAATTTTGTGTGAATAATCGGGGAAATAAGGGCGGCCTGTTGGTCGCCTTTGTTTTTTTGAGTTCTTTGTGCCGTTGACATGCGGCTGCTGCCGGAGTAAGTTGAAATGCGTTATATCTGATGCTCACTGGGATAAACGGATGAGAAAATCTGACGATAATAAAGGTCGCAGGCTTCCCGGCGCTGACGATGATTCGTGTGTTCCTGAACAGTTCCCCTACGCAAAAAATCCTGATGTTTCAGCAGCGCTTGAATCACCTGTTTCCGGCATAGCGGGAAACAGCATTGATACAGGTTGTCTTGATGCGATACGCTCCCTGCAGCGTCCCGGAAGACCGGATATTCTGGAGAAAGTTATCGGCCAGTATTTTGAGGATGCCGCCCATCAGATCGAGGTGATGCGTACCGGCTATGCCTCGGGTGATGCCGCAGCAATAACCGGAGCCAGTCATCGCATCAAATCCTCGAGCGCGAACCTCGGCGCCCTCCGGCTCGCGGATCTTTGCATGAAACTGGAGAGTATATGCCGTGATGGACTATTGCCGGCCGACATGACTCTTATCATCAGCATTGAGGAAGGGTTTATTGAAGCCAAGTCGCAGATCGAATCATACAGAAGGGAACTTTCATATGATAACCGAACAGTCTGATATCAAGAGAGTTGTTCTTATCGTAGATGACGATCCGAGTATCCGCCTGATGCTGGGGGAGGCATTGGATTCGGCCGGTTTCAGGATTGAAGAGGCCGAGGATGGGATACAGGCGCTGGCATTGCTCTCCAAATGTACTCCGGATCTGATACTGCTGGACGTAATGATGCCTGAAATGGACGGGTTCGAAGTATGCGCACGCATTCGGGATAATCCCGAGATATCTGACATCCCCATTGTGATAATAACCGGCAACGAAGACCTCCAATCCATCAAGCGGGCATATGACCTGGGAGTCACCGACTTCATCACCAAACCGATTCATTGGGGGGGGATTGCCTACCGCATCAGTTTTATTATCCGGGCCACCAAAGCCTTTGCCAACCTGAGAAAGAGCGAGAACCGACTTCTCCATGCCCAGCGGATAGCAAAAATCGGCAACTGGGAGTTGGTTCTGGAGTCGGACAGCATATGGCTTTCCGATGAGGCGCGGCGTATTCTCCATCTTGACCCTTCGGATAATATGATTTCCTACCAGATGTTCATTGCTAACATTCATCCCGATGACCGCAAAAAAGTCGAAGCTGCGGTTACCGATGCGATCGAACATTCCGGTTCGTACAGTATCGATCATCAACTCTTACTAGCCGGCGGCGCGGTCTGTCATCTCCACAGCGAGGCGGAGGTCATCAAAAATTGGAATGCCGTTCCGATCCGCCTGGAAGGGACAATTCAGGATATCACCGACCGCAAAAAGTTCGAGGAAGAAAAACAGCTGCTTGAACAGCAGTTCCATCAGACTCAGAAGCTTGAAAGCCTCGGCGTATTGGCAGGCGGCATCGCTCATGACTTCAACAACATCCTGGCGATTATTATCGGGTACTGCTCTCTGGTAAAGATGGATTATAAAACAGCCGAGGATCATATGCCGGCTATAGAAAAAGCAGTTGACCGTGCTGCAGCATTGTGCCGCCAGATGCTGGCCTATGCCGGGAAAGCGCAAATCGTCAGGTCAAAGTTCAATTTCCGGATGCTGGTGGGCGAAATGATCAATATGTTGAAATCGACCCTTCCTCAGAATGTGGAGATCAGAGCCGATCTTTCAGCCGAAACTCCCTCCATTAATGGTGATGCAAGCCAAATCAGACAGATCGTGATGAATATGATAATCAATGCAGCGGAGGCAATCGGCGAAGAACAGGGTGTAATTCGGGTTTCGCTCGCAAAGAGAACTATTGTTGCCGGGCAATCGGAGAAGGATTATAACGGCCAGCCCATTTTACCGGGTAGTTATCTCTGTCTGGAAGTAACCGACAACGGCTGCGGCATGGATGAGGAGACAAAATGGCGAATCTTCGAGCCGTTCTTTACGACCAAATTCACGGGGCGTGGCCTCGGGATGTCGGCAGTGCTTGGTATCGTGATGTCTCATGGCGGGGCTTTGCAGCTCTTCAGCCAGCCGGGTGAGGGGACAACCTTCAAAGTCTATCTCCCCCTTCAGAAAAGCGACATCGCCGAAGAATCACCAGAGCAGGTTTCTTCGGCGGCATGGAAGGGTAACGGGACGATACTGCTGGTAGAGGATGAACAACAGGTGGCATTAGTAGCTAAAACCATGCTGGAGGCGATGGGTTTCACCGTTATTGGAGCAGAGAACGGGAAGAAAGCGTTGGAGTTGTATCAGAGGCACGCCGCAGATATAACCCTGGTTTTATCTGACATCGATATTCCGGGGATGGATGGCTATGCTTTGTTCCATGAGCTGAAAAAGATCAAACCTGGACTTCCGATCATAATCTCCAGCGGTTTTGGAGATGCGCTCGTTACTTCGCGGCTTCCGCGCGAAGAAATGGCCGGGTTGATCAGCAAACCGTACAGCTTTGATCAGTTGCGCAAGGTACTAAAAGAGTGTTCTGTCAGGGAGTTCCTGAAATCCTGAACCGGCTGATTCCTTTTCCCGCTGAAAGTGAAACGTGCTGCCGGAGTATTAATCTTAAGCCCCCTTAAGAGTGGAATCGGCAGGGGCTGTTTTGCCATTATTAAGCCGCTGAAAATTGATTTCAACTTGTACCGCCGGCTTTCTATGTTACTATTAACCTGACCACTCCGCGGGTGCCTGCCGAAGATAGACCGTTTGAAAGGCTTGAGTGGATCGGAATCTGCCATCAAGGTATGAGATGAAAAACTTTATCAGACGGTCATCAATCAAACGGAAGATCATCCTGATCACACTTGGAACGAGTTGCCTTGTGGTGTTGCTGGTTTCGCTCATTCTGATTGCGAACCAGTTGATGCGCTACCGCCAGGACCTCCAAAAAAACCTTGCCATTGTCGCGGACATGGTGGCCTTTTCTTCTTCTGCTCCTCTGATGTTCATCGATCCCAAGGCTGCCGCCACAGCCCTTTCGTCACTAAGCACCAATCGCACCATTCTGGAAGGGCACATATTTAACGCCGAAGGTTTACTCTTCGCCTCCTACCAGAGCCCTGCAGCTCATGAGCTGCATCAATGCCTTGAAAAGATCAAAAAGGGTGGCTCTGTGTCCGAACGCCTGGCTCTGCTGGAAGGTCAGGCTAAAAACGGTTTCTGGTATTTCGGCTCCAGCTACGATATGGTCCGCCCGATCCTCTCGGACGGCAGGAACATTGGCTTTGTTCTGCTGCACTCTTCTACGGCCCCGCTCCGTGACATGTTTATCAGTGTGGTCTCCTTCTCGGCTGTAATCCTTATATCTGCAATGTTTCTGGTATACTTCATAGTTTCGAGGCTGCAGAATATGATCACTCAACCGATTGTCTCCCTGGCTCAAACGATGCAGAAGATTTCCGACACCAAAGACTACTCGTTGCGTGTTGTCAATGATAACAGCGATGAGACAGGGCAGTTGATCGACGGTTTCAATGAGATGCTGGGGCAGATTGAGGAGCGTGATACAAAGCTGGGACTGCAGCGTGATGAGCTCGAGTCCACTGTCGAGGTGCGTACGGAAGAACTTCGGCAGATGGTTACCGATCTGGAAATGGCCCGGGATTCTGCAGAGGCCGCCAGTCGAGCGAAATCCGAGTTCCTTGCAAATATGAGCCATGAGATTCGTACGCCAATGAACGGCGTACTCGGCATGACTGAACTGCTCATGGGAACTGAACTGGCCGAAAAACAGCGCAAGTTTGCACAGACAATCTATCAGTCCGGGACGTCGCTATTGGGTGTCATCAACGATATTCTTGATTTTTCGAAGATTGAAGCAGGCAAGGTCGAACTGGAGAAAATCTCTTTCGATCTGCATGAGATGCTCAAAGGGGTCTTGGAGCTTTTCAGTACCTCTGCAGCTCTGAAAGGTGTTGAAGTGCATCTGTCGATCGATGCGGATGTGCCTCAGATCGTCAGCGGTGATCCTCTCCGGGTCCGGCAGGTGCTGTTGAATCTGCTCAGTAATGCGGTCAAGTTCACCGAACTGGGTGAGGTAAAGGTTGCGGTCAGAGTCAGGGAGAGGAACTCTGGCAGCATAGCGCTTCGTTTCTCGGTGCAAGATAGCGGGGTCGGTATTAAGCCGGAGCAGCTGGCGAAGATTTTCGAAGGTTTCACACAGGCTGATGGCTCCATGACCCGTAAATTCGGGGGCACCGGGCTTGGTCTTACGATAGCAAAGCAGTTGGCAGAGATGATGGGGGGGGAGATCACTGTCGAGAGCACCCCTGGCATCGGTTCCTGTTTTTTCTTCAATATCCGCTTTGGGTATGGAATTGCGGCAGAGGCTGTCGTCGTATCGCCTGAACCGGATGTGACGATTGTTTCCACTGCCGTGGAGCGGGGAGTGTCAATTCTGCTGGCGGAGGATAATCCGGTCAACCAGGAAGTCGGGCTGCAGATGTTGGAATGCCTTGGTTACCAGGTTACGGTTGCCGAGAACGGACGAGAGGCCTTGGATTTTCTGGAACGTGATCGCTTTGCAGTGGTGCTGATGGATTGCCAGATGCCGGTACTGGATGGCTATTCGGCTACCCGGATAATTCGTGAACGGGAAAATGCGGCAGCGGCCGGAGAAGGGAAAACCACCCACCAGTTGGTGATTGCACTGACCGGCCACGTCGGAGCAGATGACCGTCTGATTTGTATCGATGCCGGCATGGATGATTATCTGTCGAAGCCGTATACGATTAAGCAACTCGGTTCCATTTTATCCCGCTGGCTGCCACAATGTGCCGGTGAAATTATTCAGACCGGACAGGGCGCAGAACCGGCGTCCAGCGGGATTCCGGTGGACGCTCCCTCTGCCCCGCCTGAAACGCCGACCAGTAGCGCAACGTCAGAGTCACCCGCAGATTCGCACCTTGATCTAAGCTACATCGAAAGCATCCGCATGATCGACCCGCAAGGTAAAAAGCGTTTACTGCATACGGTCATAACAAAATATTTAGAGGAAGCGCCACGTCTGCTTGCAGATATCCAGCATGCAGCAAGCGTAAGTGACATGGAGGGAGTGTACAAAAAGGCACACTATCTGAAATCCAGCAGCGCCAACCTTGGCGCGGTCAAATTGGCGGCGGAGTGTGAAACGCTTGAGTCGATCGGCAGAAACAATTCGGCGATTGAGGATGCCACGCTTCTCACCCGCTTTGAATCAGAACTGAACGCCGTTTCCGTGGCTCTTGCCGCCCTGCTGAATGAAGAAACGCCATGACCTCGGAATCTCTCGATACGCCGCTGCCAGGACGTGTTCTGGTGGTAGACGACGACGAAATGATCCGGCTTATGGCCCGTACGACACTTGAAGAGATCGGTTATACCGTCTTGGAGAGCCCGGATGGCACGACAGCGCTAGACAGGTACCTGGAAACGAGCCCGGATCTGATCCTGTTGGATGTGCTCTTGCCCGGCAAGGATGGGTTCACTCTCTGTGAGGAGATTCGTGCGCTTCCTCACGGGGAAGACGTTCCGATAGTGATGATGACCGGTCTGGACGATGTGGAATCAATGTCCAAGGCCTATGCTGCCGGTGCAACCGATTTTATTGTAAAACCGATTAACTGGCAGATTCTGGCCTACCGGGTCCGGTATATTTTCCGGGCCAGCCAGGCGTTCAGGGAGCTACGCAGTAATGAGATCCGCCTGTTGCGGGCCAAAGAAACGGCGGAGACAGCCAATCTGGCAAAAAGCCAGTTTCTGGCCAATATGAGTCATGAAATTCGAACACCGATGAATGGTGTTATCGGCATGACAACTCTGCTTCTCGATACTGAACTGACCAAGGAGCAATTCGAATATGCCGAGATTATAAGGGCGTCAGGCACGCATCTGGTTCGGCTGATCAGCGATATCCTCGATCTTTCCAGAATTGAGGCGAACAAGCTGGTGCTGGAATCATCCGATTTTAATCTGTGGGAATTGATTTCAGGTGCTATTGATATACAGCAGCTCCAGACTCGTGAGAAAGGTTTGGAATTTGGAGTCGAGATGGATCCGGATATCCCTCTGCTGCTGCAGGGTGATGCCGAACGACTCCGGCAGGTGCTTACCAATCTGATCGGCAACGCCATAAAGTTTACCCCGAGCGGCTACATACATGTTCATATCCGGAACGATGGAGAAGATAAGGAAAGCGTCACTCTGCGGATTCTGGTTCGTGACAGCGGTATCGGTATAGCACCCGACAAATTGGGGCTGGTATTCGAACCATTTACGCAGGCGGACGGTTCAAATACCCGAAAATACGGGGGTAGCGGGCTGGGTCTGACCATTTGCCGTCAGTTGGTAGAACTGATGGGGGGTGAGATCGGTCTGGAAAGTTTTGAAGGGAAAGGTTCCTCTTTCTGGTTTAAGGTAACGCTGAAAAAACAGAGGGTTGTCGATGGAGTTCTCAAACCGCACTCTGCACCGGCAGTTCATTCCAGGAAATCAGCTCCAACCGGCAACCTTCTCCCCCTGTTGCTGGCTGAAGACGACCCGGTCAGCCAGAAATTGATGCGGGCTTTCCTCTCGAAACTCGGCTATATGGCGGACATCGTAGAAAGTGGTCAAGAGGTTCTGAAAGCCGTGCATGAAAAAGAGTATGGGCTGATCCTGATGGATTGCATGATGCCGGGTATGAATGGTTATGAAGCGACCGCAGTTATCAGGGATCAGGCATCATCGGTCAGGAACCATGACATACCGATTATTGCACTGACGGCGAATGCCATGCGCTCTGATCGCGATGAGTGTCTTGCGGCCGGAATGGATGATTATCTGGCAAAACCGATGGAACTTGCGACTTTAGCGGTAATACTGGAGAAATGGCTGAATAGGAAAGCACCTAAATGAATTTGAAAATATTCGGAACAGCTCTCCTCTTGCAACTGCTATTTACTCTGCAGACGCCGACGGTCGCCGACAGTGGCCAGCCGGAGGAATCCCAACTAAAGGCCGTGTTTGTGTTGAATTTCGCCAAACTGACCGAGTGGCCTGCCGATAATCTTGCCGACGGAAGCACTTTTACTATTGCCATCCTCGGGAAAGTGCCTTCTGTCGCATTCTTCAACTTGTTGAAGGGGCAGACGGTTCGTGGCGCAAAAGTCAGCGTCAGACGTATAGAAGAGGTTGGAGAGGCCAAAGGGTCCCACCTGCTCTATATCTCCGAGTCTGAACGCTACCGCCTCACCGGGATTCTACGGGAATTGAACCAGCAGGACATCCTGACGGTGAGCGATATTTCCGGTTTCTGTGAGGCTGGCGGGATGATAGGCCTGATGCCTGTTCAGAACCGGCTCGGCTTCGAAGTCAATCTCGCTTCGGTGCGCAAGACCAGGCTTACAGTCGGGTCGCAGCTCCTTAAACTGGCGAGAACAATCTTTGGCAACTGACCGTAAGTCCGCCGCCGTTTTATTCTTCATGAAGGAGGAATACTAGATGTTTAATTCAAGAGAAAAACCGAGATGGAGTTGCCATGTTACGGATAGTGGCCGACTAGTTACATTTTTTACGATGGTCATATTCTGTATGGTGCTATACGGCGCAAAAGCTGCCGAGGCCATATCGCTTCCGAGCGACAGTGACCTTGTAAAGCTCTCGCTGGAAGACCTGATGACTCTGGAGGTCACGTCGGCTACCAGGAAAGCGCAGTATATGGCGAACACCGCTGCGGCGGTATTCGTCATCACCAACGAGGATATCCGGCGCTCCGGAGTTACGAACATTCCCGATGCCCTCCGGATGGTGCCGGGGGTTACCGTTGCCCGGATCGACTCGAACAAGTGGGCGATAACCGCCCGCGGCTTCAATGGCCGTTTCGCCAGAAAACTGCTGGTCCTTATCGATGGCCGCAGTGCCTATTCTCCGCTCTTCTCTGGAGTGTTCTGGGACGTTCAGGATACCATGCTGGAAGATATCGAGAGGATCGAGGTGATCCGCGGTCCCGGTGCCACCATCTGGGGCGCAAACGCGGTTAACGGGGTCATCAACATAATCACCAGGAGAGCAACCGACACCACCGGCGGCCTGCTGACCGCCGGGGCGGGGAACTACGACCGCGGATTCGGCGCTGTCCGCTATGGAGCCGAGTTGGGAGAGTGGGGGGCAATTCGCGCCTACGGAAAATACAATAACCGGAATGAACTGAAGACGGAGGAGGGGCGTCCGGCAGACGACGGCTGGGACATGGGGCGAGGCGGCTTCCGGATGGACGGAAAATCCGGGCAGAATTCGTTCACGCTGCAGGGGGATTTCTACAGCGGCACAGAACGGGAGACTATTACCTTCCCCGACCTTGCCGCTCCTCCCGTATTTTCGACCGTTCGCAGCGCAAATACCGCAGTCAGAGGTGTAAACCTCCTTTCCCGCTGGACCCGCTCTCTGGGTGAAGACTCTGAACTCGCCCTGCAGTTCTACTACGACAGAAACAAACGGGATATTCCAAAGCTGTTCAACGATACCACCGACACCGTCGATCTGGACCTGTTGCACCGATTTCATCTGGGCGCCAGGCATGAAATTGTCTGGGGGGGCGGTTTCCGATTTATAGATGAACGGCTTATAGGCTCGGATACCCTCAGCTTTAATCCGGGCTACCGGAATGAAAAACTCTACAGTGCGTTTATCCAGGATGACATCACAATCGTCAAGGACAAGCTGCACCTCGTCATCGGTTCGAAGTTCGAACATAATGTCTACACCGGTATTGAAGTGCAGCCGAGCGGGCGCCTGATCTGGACTCCCAACGAGCGGCTCTCTCTCTGGGGTGCGGTTTCCCGGGCTCTGCACACCCCTTCGCGCGGCGAATCGGATAATGTTCTGAATCAGTCCGCCTTTCCAAATCCGGCGGGCCCGCTATTTCCACCGGTGCTGGTCACCGTGCAGGGGCCCGGTAATCTGAAGGCGGAGGAGTTGATGGCCTACGAGGCCGGGTTGCGCATTCAGGCGAGCGACCACTTCACGGTAGACTTGGCCGGTTATTACAACAACTACCATCGGCTGATCGTGGTGGACACATCTGCTCCCCAGCTTGTCCCAGGCCCGCCGACGTACCTGCTCATTACCAATACGCTTGTGGGTAGAGATCATGGAGAATCGTGGGGGGGCGAACTGGCCGCCGATTGGCAGGTTCTTGATCCATGGCGTCTGGTGCTTGCATATTCATATACCGCAGTCACGGAAACTACTGGAGACCGCCCACCATCCAACCAGGTATCGCTTCGCTCACAGTTGTCGCTGACGAGAAATATCGAGCTGGACCTCTGGGGGCGCTATGTAGGTGCAAGTGAGGATTATTTAAAAAACAGGCTGGACAGCTATCTGAACCTCGACGCGCGTCTCGGCTGGCGCCCTTTTAAAGCGCTCGAATTATCCCTGGTCGGCAGGAATCTTCTCCATGAACGCCAGCAGGAGTACCGTCCTGAATTCATCCAGACTCAACCTTCAGGAACCGGACGTGAGTTCTATGGTAAAGTTACCTGGAGTTTCTGATGCATCGTATTTTTATCTGATAATACAATAACTCCGCTCAGGGGGGATATTCCGGCCGCCATGGATTTTGTCTGGAGAATTGCTGGAAATGCGTTAGAATATCCGTTTGATAATGCAAATGGCGGTTGAATTCTACAGATATACGGAGACGATCATGGAGATAAAAATTCCGGAAGTCGGCGAATCGGTGCGCGAAGCGCTGTTGGCCAAGTGGTTCAAGAAATCCGGAGATGTCGTAAAAAGAGATGAGCCGCTCTGCGAGATCGAGACAGACAAGATCACGCTTGATCTTAATGCCGATGCAGCCGGAGTGCTCTCAGTCACCGTAACCGAAGGTGCGACGGTTCCTGTCGGAACGGTAATCGGTTCTATCGATGAGAGTGGGGTCGTGACGGGAACTCAGGTCAGCGACTCTGCACCGTCGCCGATCGAGAAGCTTGCACTCCCGGTCTCTTCCCCTTCGATACGGAGTCAGATGAGAGAACGCGGCATTGCTCCGGACGAGTTGAAAGGAACCGGCAAGGATGGGCGCATCACGCCGGATGACCTGTCAACCCATATCGGGGAACGCTCGAAGCTTCAGCCTTCACCGAAGCTTGCTGCTGCAGTTGAGCCGCCATCGTTGATCCCTGAGCGCAAGGTTGTTTCATCTTCACCAGAACCTCCGATAGTATCGCCATCGTCTCTGGCACCCGTCATTGCAGAACCGGCGGAACGGTTATCCGTGCGTACCGAAGAGCCGCCGGCCTACAACTCGAGCCGCGAGGAAAGGCGGCCAATGTCCCCCCTCCGCAAGAAGATTGCCGAGCGTTTGCTGTCGGCCCGTCAGCAGACCGCCATGTTGACCACTTTCAACGAGGCTGATCTCTCACGCATCAAGTCACTCCGGAGCGACCACAGTGAGCATTATATCCAGCGCCACGGTGTCAAACTCGGCTATATGCCGTTCTTCGTCAAGGCCAGCGTCGAGGCGCTCAAAGAGTATCCGGCAGTTAACGCCAGTATAGAGGGTGACGATATCGTCTTTCACCGCTATTATGACATTGGTATCGCTATTGGGGGTGACAAGGGCCTGGTTGTTCCGATACTGCGTAATGCCGATAATCTGAAGTTGCATGAGATCGAGGAGGCCATCGCCGAATTTACCGCGAAGATCAAGACAAATCAACTGACCATTCAGGATTTGACAGGTGGAACATTTACAATAAGTAACGGCGGCGTTTATGGCTCCATGCTTTCCACTCCTATTCTGAATCCTCCCCAGAGCGGAGTGATGGGGATGCATGCCATCCAGGATCGACCGGTTGTTCGCGATGGACAGATCGTGATCCGTCCGATGATGTACCTGGCGCTCTCATACGATCACCGCGTCATTGATGGCCGTGAGGCGGTCGGATTTTTGAAGAAGGTCAAGGAGTACATTGAAGAGCCCGAAGAGCTGCTTTTGGAAGGTTGAAGGTTGAAGGTTGAAGGTTGAAGGTTGAAGGTTGAAATTGGAGGTCTTCTGGATGTCAGAAAAAGAGATATACGATTTGATTGTTATCGGCGCCGGGCCTGGAGGTTATGTGGCAGCTATACGGGCTGCGCAGCTCGGGATGAGAGTTTTGATGGTGGAAAAGCGCGCCACGCTGGGCGGCGTCTGCCTGAATGAGGGATGCATCCCCAGCAAGGCGCTGCTCGATTCCAGCGAGCTGTTCGCCCAGGCCAGGGACAAGTTTGCACTGCACGGCATCGGAATCGACTCGCCACGCCTGGATCTGGGCGCAATGATGCTCCGCAAGGATGACGTGGTCAAGAAGCTGACGGATGGCATTGCCTATCTCATCAAGAAAAACCGGATTGAACGAATCCATGGAACGGCCTTTCTTGCAGGAAGGGATACTGCCGGCCATCATCAGGTCAAGGTGAAGCCGGCAGTTCCTTCGCCTCTCCCTGAGAGAGAGCAGAATCTTCCGGAGCAACACTCTGCTGACGTGACCTTAACCGCGCCAAGGATTATCGTCGCGACCGGCAGCGAGGCGGCAGCTCTGCCCGGTATCCCTTTTGATGGCCAGCTGGTGGTTACCGCTCGTGAGGCGCTATCGTTTGACAGAGTTCCCGAACAGATGGTCGTTGCCGGCGGCGGCTATATAGGGCTCGAAATGGGCTCGGTCTGGCGGCGTCTGGGTGCCCGGGTGACGGTGATTGAGATGTTGCCGCAGATCCTGCCTAACATCGATCGTCAGGCGGCTGACGCCATCTATCGCTCGCTGCGGAAACAGGGGATACAGTTCAAACTGGGTACGCGCATTACCGGTCTCCGCCGGATCGGCGCGAAGGCGATCGTAGAGTTCAACGCCGGCGCTGACAGTGAGGAGATCGATTGCGACAAAGTTTTAGTGGCCGTAGGCCGACGCCCTTTGACAGCCGGATTCGGTCTTTTGGAGCTTGGTGTGCTCTTGGACGAGAAGGGGAGGGTGGTAGTGGATGGGAACTACCAGTCGACGGTACCGGGTATTTATGCCATCGGCGATCTGGTCCCAGGCCCGATGCTTGCTCATAAGTCTTCCGAAGAGGCGGTGGCCTGCGTTGAACGGATGGCTGGTAAAACTACAACGGTCGAGTATGAATACATCCCCGGAGTGGTCTATACCTGGCCGGAAGGGGCCTCTGTCGGGAGTACCGAAGAAGAGCTGAAGGAAACCGGCATCCCGTACCGGAGTGGCCGCTTCAATTTTGCCGCGCTGGGGAGAGCACGTTGCATGGATGAGAACGAAGGATTTGTCAAGATTCTGGCCCACATGGAGACAGACCGGGTGCTGGGGGTTCATATAGTGGGCCCGAGGGCATCGGATCTGATAGCCGAGGCTGCCACAGTGATGAACTTTGTCGGCACGGCTAGGGATATCGCGCTGATCTGCCACGCCCATCCGACTCTGCCGGAGGCGATCCGGGAGGCG
>JAQTRC010000030.1 GCA_028712665.1 Desulfuromonadaceae bacterium | reverse complement strand
CAGAAAATCTTCAGGAAATATTGATGCTTAATCCTCAGAAATATCTCTCTCCTTGACTCCTGTCACGTTACACATTACACTTTGGCCATGATCAAAACATTTGCCGATAAGCACACAGCCGCCTTGTATGCCTCCGGAAAATCACGGCGATTGCCGCCTGACTTGGTAAGCCGTGCGCTACGTCGTCTTGAATACCTTGATCTTGCCATGACATTGGATGATCTCAAGGTGCCGCCAAGCAATCGCCTGCATATTTTAAAGGATGACCGATTAGGGCAGCATTCCATCTCGATCAACGACCAGTGGCGTGTCTGCTTTCTGTTTCTTGATGGCGATGTCTATGATGTGGAGATAACCGATTATCATTAATGAGGTGAAAAATGAGTATACCAAACAGCAACAAACGAACCGTTTCCCCCACCCATCCGGGGGAGATGCTGCGTGAGGATTTCATGCAGGACTACGCTCTTACTGTGACTTCCCTGGCGGCGGCATTAGGGGTGTCACGGCAGACGGCCAACGAACTGCTTCAATGTCGCCGCGCCATCAGCCCGGTCATGGCGCTGCGTCTTTCGCGACTGTTCGGTAATTCTTCTGCGTTCTGGCTGAACGCCCAGAATGCGTTCGATTTGTGGCATGCTGAGCGGCGTTATAGAAAAGTTTTGGAGAGCGTGCAGATGCTGAAGGCGGCATAGTGGTTGCGGAACCGGAGTGTCATCTGTTAATTGGGTTTTTCTGGGGACACAATACCGATTACAGCTATTCAAATTAAATTAGGCAGAAGGAAAAAACTGTTAAACAAAATCAAGATGTGATATATCATTGATATATACTTGAAGGAGGTTCTCGATGAATAAGACTGCTAAAATATTTCAGAACGGTCGTAGTCAGGCGGTGCGTTTGCCAGCTGAATTCCGGTTTTCTACCCATGAAGTTTTTATTGAACGGCAAGGTGATTCAATTATTCTCAGGCCTAAACCAGAGAATTGGGATGATTTTTTCGCGCAGCCTTCAAAGGTGCCAACGGATTTTCTTTCTGACAGAAATGATGCCCCACCAGAAACACGGGAGTTATTCTGATGCGCTATATGCTCGATACCAATATTTGCAGTTACATCCTCAAAAATCACCCTGCTGCAGTAAAGCAGAAATTCAAAGAGGTTGGGGCCGGCAATATATGTATTTCAGCAATTGTACTTGCTGAACTATATTACGGCGCAGCTCGCCATTCTAAAGGCATTGTCATACGTCGAGAAATTGACAACTTCGTATCGAGATTGGTCGTCATTCCTTGGGATGAAAACGCAGCAGATCATTACGGAGCGATCAGGGCATCTCTGGAAAAGGCTGGGACTCTTGTCGGCGCCATGGATATGTTGATAGCGGCCCACGCCAAGAGCTGTGACGCGACACTTGTAACTAACAACCTGAGAGAGTTTGATCGAATCAAAGGGCTGACGTTATTAAACTGGGTTTAGCAGGTTCGCTTAACCAACATGCAAGAGCCGATTTACCTTGATCATAACGCCACAACACCGGTAAACAGGCGAGCCACATGAGGTGATACATGCCCCGCTTCGTCGTCCAGGAACATCACGCCACCCATCTTCATTATGACTTCCGCCTTGAAGTCGGCGGCGTCCTGAAATCTTGGGCCATCCCAAAGGGGCCATCCATGAACCCCGCCGACAAACGGCTTGCCATACAGGTTGAGGACCATGCGCTGGAATATGGAAGTTTTGAAGGCACTATTCCTGATGGACAGTACGGGGCAGGCAAGGTTCTCATCTGGGACGAGGGGAGTTATGAACCGCTGCTGGAGATGGATACGGGACTGAAGAACGGAAACATCGCTTTCCGTCTGTCTGGAAACAGGCTAAAAGGTGAATTCGCTCTTGTGCGGATCAAAAAGAGTCAAACCGGCAAGGAATGGTTGTTGATAAAGAAAAAGATCAAGTCTACAGCTCAGAAAAATATATAACCAACCTTGCTACCTCCAGCAAACACTTCGCTTCCCTTGATCGTATGGCGTAATTCTAGGGACAGTATATTTAACTCATGTCAACTATTTCCTGCTCAATACTCTACACAACCCTTATTTCCACCCTGCCGCTAACAGCCTGTGCATATCTCTTCAGTGACCGCAGACTTGGTAACGGATGACCAGATTCAAGTCTGGCAACAACAGATTGGGTAGTTCCCATCCTTTTGGCAACTTCATCCTGTGTGAGATGCGCCTTTTTCCTGGCCTCGATAAGCTGAGCAGCCAATGCAAACTCGTCTTCCAGTCCTACAAACGCAGCACGAAATTCTTCATCCTTCATCAGACCCACTTTTACATCAGACATTTTTCTACCCATGATCGATCTCCTCCATACGAGACAACGCCAAGAAAATTTCTCCCGGCGGCGTCTTCTCTGTTTTCTTAACGAACACCCTCAGGATAATAACCCTTCTGCCAACCACTGCTACATACAGCGCCCTGGCGATTCCTGATTTACCTTTGCCTCTAATCTCCCAGAGCTTGTCCTGTACATGACGGACATAAGGCATACCCAAATTGTCAAGACCGTAGGACTCGATCAGATCGGAAATCCGTACCAGTCGGGCCTGGAGATCCCTGGGAATGCCAAGGAACTCATTTTCAACTGCATCGTTGAGAAATTCAACTCTCCACGTGGCGTTCATATACACACTATAGCAAAATAGCGATAATTATCCAGATAAATCTCTACGTAACTCAAAACAACTCTCCTCGGAAAAACTGGGGACATCTGCCGTATTATCCTTATTATGTTCACAGCCACACATTTAACCTTGAAACAAAAAAAGAGCTACAGCATTTCGGCTGTAACCCTTTAATTATCAGTGGCGGAGAGGTAGGGATTCGAACCCTAGGTACGTTTCCGTACACCTGATTTCGAGTCAGGCACCATCGACCACTCGGACACCTCTCCTTAAAGCGGTGACGGAACTTACCTCATTTATCCGGAAAACTCAAGGGGGTAAGCACTCTTTTGTGCGATGTTATCTTCCAATCGTCTTTTGTCCCTTTCCCCCGCTCTCTATTCCGTGATGAATCCCGACACGCCTGCCGTCCGCCTGTCCCTGCAGATATGCGCCGCTGTTGATATAACTCTTGCGGCTGTGGACCGTCCGCAATTTTCCGATCTCGTTCATCGCCTGCCTGATCAGCCCCTCTTTGATTGGAACCAGCGCTCCCGGCGTGACCGGCGTTTCTTTCTTCTGCGTTGTGAGCCGCTGGTTAATGGTTGAAACCGCCCCCAGATAGTAGGAGTGCCGGACCAGTTCGCGGTGGCGGCCTGCGGTTGCGACAGCTGTCTGCTGCTTCATATAGGCAACGCAGAGACGCCTTATCGTTTTGTCAAGATAGGTGAAAGTGTAGACGGCTATCTGTACATCCGCTCCGACACCGATGAAGGTCATTGTGCCGGTTGCCGGATGATGGATCGCCTGGCAGTCGAAGGCGCTGCTGACGCCGGCGCTCAGATGCCGTACCCATTTGGGCATGCTCCTGGCCACGGTTGTCTCCACCCTGTCGGCTTTTTCCGGTTTTTGGGCGGTTTCTATGTCCGCCATTGCCAGATTGTGTTCGGAGAGGAGCCGCTGGACATGGGAGGCGGCGAGGGCGGCTTCATGTTCGTTGCACGAATTTGAGAGGGCCAGCAGTTTCCTGATCTTTTCGATGATCGGGTTATGGTCCATCAGTTGCTTCTCCGCTGGCCGAATGTTATTTCGGCGCTGAGCCGGTATAGCAGCGGCAGGAGAGCCGCCAGAAAGATGATGCCGCATCCGAGCCATTCGGTCGGATTAAGCCGCTCTCCAAGTATGAAAAATCCTGCCATCAGGCTCCAGACCGGGTCCAGTGTGTAGACAAGGCCGGCCCGGGTGGGGGTGACGTAGCGTTGATAGATGTTCTGCAGTGTGAAGCAGAATACCGTGGGGAATATGGCGCAGTAGACGACTGCCGTAACAGCGGCCGGTGTGACGCTGAAGCGGGGGATCGGGATCAGCAGCGAGACGGCGCCGGCCATTGCCGCAACGGTTGCAAACTGCACCATCGATACGAGATAGACATCGTCCTCTTTGATAACCTTTGAGACGGCGATGATATGGCCGGCGATCAGGAAAGCGCAGATGGTCGATACCAGATCGCCGCGGTTGAAACCCTGCCCGCCGCCGGTGGCTAGCAGCCAGATTCCGATCACCGCAAGGAATATTCCGGCCATGTTGACACGCCCGATCCTGTCGCGCCATACAACTTTTGTGATCAGAGGTATAAAGAGGACGAACAGGTTGTTCAGGACACCGGCCCGCGAAATGCTGGTCCCTTGAATGCCGAAGACGAAACTTAAGTTGGTCAACCCCAGAGCGATCCCGACGATAATGCCGCGCTTCATGGTACTCCGGTCCAGCTTTTTCAATCTCGGGGCAAAGGCGATCAGCATGATCAGAGTTGCAAGGGAGAACCTGGCCAGAACGAAGAGTTGCGGAGGTATTGTGCCGACGCCGATCTTGGTGAAGAGAAAACTCCCCCCCCAGAAAAACGTGGTCAGGACCAGAACGAAATAGACTCTGCCCATGGCAGGGGGCGGGGCTGTCTGCATATTCATGCGGCACCCGGCTTGCTTTCTCCAAAATGCACCGCCAGCCAGACCGTCTTTAAATCAGGGTCGGTCCACTCCACCCGGTGGCGGCAGCCGGACGGGATCATGACGTAATCGCCGCCATTCATGGTTCTGGGGAGGGGCTCGCCATCAAAAAGGAGCCCTGCGCTCCCCGTCAAGAGGATCACCCACTCATCCCAGGACTGATCGTACCATTCCCCCTCCGGAGTCGTATGCCCTTCAGAGACGATACGCTCGATACGGATGTTCCCCCTTTCCGCCAGGGTTTGAAAGATTTCTTCCGGCAGGGTTGCGGGGATGCCGTCAAAAAGGTTGTTAAATTTTTGATTCATTTCACGGCTCACATATCAAAACGGGATTTAAAGTTCAGATTATCCGGTCGGCTGGGCCATCGGGAGGCGGACCCGGAAGATGCTTCCGCTGCCTAATTCGCTTGTCACCTCGATCTTGCCGCCGTGGTCTTTTACGATGCCGTAGGAGACGGAAAGACCAAGTCCGGTGCCGTTCGACTTGGTGGTGAAAAACGGGTTGAATATCTGTTCAAGGTTTTCCGGCTCGATACCTCCGCCTGTATCGCTTATTATCACCACGCAAGCTTCAGACGGGACATCTTCCTCCGTCGCTACAGTCAGGACACCTCCGTCCGGCATCGCCTGCACACCGTTCAGGATCAGGTTGGTGAACACCTGCCGTAACTGATCCGCATCTCCGCTCACCTGCGGGAGGTCGTTCGTAAACTCTTTACGGACGTAGATTCCTGCAAGCGGCACCTGGTGCCCCACCTGGGCGAGGATCTCTTCAAGCAGAGGGTTCAGGTCGGTTTTGGCAAGATATTTTCTCTCCCGGCGGGCGAACTGGAGGAGACTGGCTACGATACGCTCCACCCTTCCCACCTGCCGGGCAATGGTATCCGCCTCTTCCCGGCTGGGACTATCCGCCGGGATCGCCATCTGTAAAAGCTCGGCGTTGCCTCGAATGATCGCCATGGGATTGTTGATCTCGTGGGCCACGCCGGCTGCCAGCGCCCCCACTGCAGCCAGCTTTTCCACCCGCACCAGATCTTCTTTGGCCTTGACGAGGAGCTGGTTCTTATCTTCGAGTTCCGCCGTTCGCTCGAGCACTTTGCGCTCCAGATCACGGTTCAGCTTTTTGATCTCTTCCTCCCGCTGGATCAGCGTTTTGGTCATCTCATTGAACTCGGCGGCCAGGTTGCCTATCTCGTCGCCGGTCGTGACTTCAATCCGGACCTCCCGTTCACCGGCGGAAAAGCGCCTTACAAGATCCTGCAGCTCCCTGATAGGTCGAGAGAGGTGCGAGCCGATAAAACCGGAAACGGCAAAGCCGATCAGCGAGCCGAAGAAGAGCACGCCGACGAAGATCAGGGTAACCTTTTGTTTGAGCGCTGCATAGGGTTTTCCAAGCATTCCGACATAGAGTGAGCCGATCACCTTTCCGTCCAGATCAAGAATCGGTTCGTAAGCGGAAAAATACCAATCCCTTACGACAAAGGCCGGATCGACCCATTTCTTTTTATTGACTATGACGTGGTTGTACACCTCTTCAGAAAGCCTGGTGCCGATGGCCCTGCCGCCGCCACTGTTATGGACGTTGGTGTTTATCCGGAGGTCGTCCAGGAACATGGTGGCGGTCCCCGCGTCCTCTCCCTGGTACTGTACCCCTTCGTAGACGATTCTTTTGATCTTGTCCACCAGGTTGTTGTTGCCGTTCAGCAGAATCCCCCCGTACAGGGCGCCGATTATTCGTCCCGCCGAATCCTTTACCGGCGCGGAGGAAACCAGCAGCATGCCGGAGCGCCCGACATGTTTATCGCTTGGCCTTGCCCGCGGGGTTTCGATTATCTCAATGGTGGCCTGACGGGCCAGGTCCCCCCCCTCCCTGAGAAGCTCCTCGTGAGAGAAGAGAGCTGTTCCGGCTACTACCTGCCCTGCCAGAGCTCGCTCGACTAGCCGCTCTCCGCTCCCTTTGTCGCCGGAAACCCCCGGATTTCTGGCCCGGAAGAGAACACGTCCGTTCGGAGCTACGGCTGAAAGAATATCAAGACGCTCGCCGGCTCGAAGAGAGGAGAGAAGCGATGATAAGTCGGACAGTCTGCCGCTTGAAAACGCCGTGGCAGTGGATGGGGCATTTGCCGTAAGAGTCACCACGTCGCGGATATGGGCGACTTCGCTCAGATAAACCTCACGCGCCGAGTTGAGATCGGTCCTGACCTTTTCCTGCGCCTGGCGGACTATGGAGGAATTGATGGTATAGATGCCGGCCAGTGAACAGACTAAGATGGCGACAAACAGGGGCAACAGGGCTCCGATGGTCAGCTTTAGCCGTATGGAGAATCTGATTGGATGCATACTTGGTCTCGATCAGTCGGTTTCCGATACCCATTCCGGCAGTTTCAGAGCGTATTCGCTGATCTTTCTGTTGAGGGTCTTTCGGGAAATGCCGAGGAGTTCGGCGGTGCGGGTTTTGTGGTACGCGCTCTTTTCCAATATTCTCAATATGTGTTCACGCTCCACCCCTTCAAGGGAGGTTGGCCCCTCTTTCGGCCCGGTTGCGCGAGCTTCCGCTGCTTTTCTTATCGGCAGCAGATCCCCGGTTACTTCGTTCCCCTTCGCAAGGATAACTGCGCGTTCGATCACGTTTTCCAGCTCTCTGACGTTTCCGGGCCAGTTGTATCCGGCAAGGAGCCGGAGTGCGCCGTCGCTGATATCTGTGACTTTCTTTTTGGTGCGGAGCGAATATTTCCTTATCAGGTGCCTGGCAAGCGGTTCGATGTCCTCCATTCTTTCTCTGAGCGGCGGGAGGGTGATGGTGATGACGTTCAAACGGTAATAGAGGTCTTCACGGAAGCGTCTCTCTTCCACCTCCCGCTCCAGGTCCTTGTTGGTAGCCGCGACGAAGCGGATATCGACGGATTTTGGTTTCGTGGAGCCGACCGGAAGGAACTCCCCCTCCTGAATCACCCGAAGCAGCTTGACCTGCAGGGAGGGGCTGATATCGCCGATTTCGTCCAGAAAGAGGGTCCCGCCGTCGGCCTCTTCCAGGAGCCCTTTCCGGGTGGCGACTGCGCCTGTGAATGCGCCGCGGATATGGCCGAAAAGCTGGCTTTCGAGCAGCGTGTCGGAGAGGGCCGCACAGTTGATGGAGAGATAACGCCTGGTCCTGCGAGGGCTGTTGAAGTGAATGGCTCTGGCTATCAGCTCCTTGCCGGTCCCCGATTCACCCCGGATAATGATGTTGGCTTCACTTTCGGCAACCTGAAGGGTGAGGTCGAATACCGCGCCGAACGTGTCACTGGCAAATATGATTTCCCCCGGCGCCGCCTGTCTGTTCAGCTCCTCCTTGAGCCCCCGGTTCTCATTGATCAGAAACTCCCTTTCCAGAGCTTTCTCAAGCACTCCGAGGATTTTTTCCTTGGGGAAGGGTTTGGTGACATAGTCGTAAGCTCCGAGCTTGATCGCCTCAACCGCCGAATCTATGGTGCCGTAGGCGGTCATTATCACAACCGGCAGTGACGGACGAAGCCTGGCAACTTTTTTCAACACCTCTATCCCGTCCATATCCGGCATTCTTATGTCCTGCAGCAGCAGATCCGGTTCGCCGTTTTCTTCGGCTTCCAGGCGGCGCAGAAGTGAAGCGCCGTCGCCGAAAGTTTCAACGGTGAAGCCGTACGCCTGCAGCATCTTCTTCAGGTAACGCCGCATCCCCTCTTCGTCGTCACAGATCAGGATCTTTCCTTCGAGCAACTCGTTTCTCCTCATATGGATCTATTTTCAGTTAATTTAATACTGCTCCGACATTTCAAGCGCTCCCCCTCCCCAACCCTCCCCCGCTGGGTGAGGGAGCTTGTTCCTCCCCCCAGCGGGGGGAGGTCGGGAGGGGGGAGGGTCTATTTGCCGGAATGGTGTTTAACCAGCGGGACAAAATGATCCGGACAACGGCCAAAAGTATCCGCTTTTTGTTTCGGGATCTATCCAGCTCACCAGTTTGCCGGTTTTTATATAAACGTAAAATCAATACGTTGTAAATGATAAACCAATGTTTTGATAAATGGAACGTCTTTTGCTAGTGGAGTAGGCTTGTAAGCGATCATATCGGAATCAATAGAATAATTAAACACAAATATGGAACATCGTTTGTAGATTTTCTTCTGACGTACTAAACAGTATCCATCTCCGAGTCGCACAAGCCTACGGAAAAGGTTTCTATGGCATGCGACCTGCGGGTATCGCCGGAAACGGCGCTGCCCTCCTTTAGTGAGTTAGAGGTTATTTTCCGGCAGAAAATAGCTTCGTGAACGAACTACCCTGTTTGTCGGGGCTGAAAAGGGGATGGTTGGCATCGGCAACGATTACAACCATTGAATGAGGAGGAACAGCACATGTCGGTATCAAGGCGAGATTTTTTCAAGCTCTCCGGTTCCGGTATTGCGGCGGCTACCCTCGGCTTAAACCTCGTACCAATTGAGGCCAAGGCCCAGGAACTGGCTATCCGCTACGCCAAGGAGAGCACCACCATCTGCCCCTACTGTTCGGTCGGCTGCGGCATGATCGTGCACACGCTGGGGGGGAACATCATCAATGTTGAAGGTGACCCCGATCATCCGATCAACGAAGGCGCACTCTGCCCGAAAGGGTCGTCGGTCTACCAGCTGCGAGACAACAAGGCTCGCGTAACTAAGCCGATGTATCGCGCCGCCGGCGCAGCCGATTGGCAGGAGGTAAGCTGGGAGTGGGCGCTGGACGAGATCGCGAAGAAGACAAAGGGCACCCGCGATGCCTCTTTTCTTGCCACCAGCAAGATCAAGGTCAAGCAAAAAGTCGGTAATGTCGAGGTGGAAAAAGAGATCGAGGCCGTTGTCAACCGTACCATGGGGATCGCCTCGGTGGGGAGCGCAGCGCTTGACAATGAAGAGTGCTACCTGTACCAAAAATTCCTGAGGGGGTTAGGCCTGGTGTATATTGAACATCAGGCCCGCATTTGACACAGCGCAACAGTTGCGGCTCTGGCAGAGTCGTTCGGACGCGGTGCAATGACGAACCACTGGATAGATTTCAAGAATTCTGACGTAATCCTCATCATGGGAGCCAATCCCGCCGAGAACCACCCGGTCTCCTTCCGCTGGATCATGAAGGCCAAGGACGCCGGCGCCAAGGTGATATGTGTCGATCCCCGCTTTACCCGCAGCGCCGCCAAATCGGACCTGTACGCCCCGTTGCGTTCGGGTACCGACATCGCATTCCTGGGGGGACTGATCAACTACATCCTGCAGAACAAGCTCTATTTCGAACAGTATGTGCGCGATTACACCAACTCCGCCTATCTGGTCAGCGGAGATTTCAAGCTGCCGGGCGAGATGGCCGGGCTATTCTCCGGTTATGATCCCAAGAAACGGAGCTACGATACCAAATCCTGGTCATTCCAGAAGAATGCCGACGATAGCGTCAAGAAAGATCCGACGTTGCAGGACCCGAATTGCGTCTTCCAGTTGCTGAAGAAGCATTATGGACGCTACACCCCGGAACTGGTCTCCAGGACCACCGGCACACCTAAGGAAAAACTGCTGGAGGTCTACAAGCTGTACGCTTCCACCGGCAAACCGGACAGGGCAGGCACGTCGCTATATGCGATGGGATGGACCCAGCATACTGTCGGAACCCAGAATATCCGCGCCATGTCGATCGTCCAGCTGTTGCTGGGCAACATGGGTGTTGCCGGCGGCGGAATCAACGCTTTGCGTGGCGAATCCAACGTGCAGGGCTCCACCGACCAGGGACTTCTGTTCCACATCCTGCCGGGATATCTCCCGGTACCTTCGGCCGAGCTGAAAGACCTGGCGGCTTACAACGAGAAATACACCCCCAAAAGCAAGGATCCGCAGAGCGCCAACTGGTGGCAGAACCGTCCCAAGTATATAACCAGCTATTTGAAGGCGATCTACGGGGCCAAGGCCACCAAGGAGAATGACTTCGGCTATGCCTGGCTCCCCAAGCTGGACCCGGGGATGAACGCCTCCTGGCTTATGATCTTCGACAACATGATAAAGGGGAAATTAAAGGGATTCTTCGCCTGGGGGCAGAACCCCGCCTGTTCCGGCTCCAACTCTAACAAGGTGCGCAACGCCCTGGCCAAGCTGGAGTGGATGGTTACGGCCAACCTGTTCGACAATGAGACCGCCTCGTTCTGGAAGGGGCCAGGCATGGACCCGGCCAAGATCAAGACCGAGGTTTTCTTCCTCCCCGCGGCCGCCTCCTTCGAGAAAGAGGGGTCGCTCAGCAACTCGGGACGTTGGGCGCAGTGGCGCTATGCGGCGGTAAAGCCGCTCGGCCAGAGCAAACCGGACGCCGAGATCATCCACGAACTGTTCCAGAAGATCAAGGCGCTCTACACAAAGAATGGCGGCGCTCTGCCGGAGCAGCTCACCAACCTGACATGGAACTACGGTTTCAAACGGGCTGACGGCACGATCAAGAGTGTTGACATACATGCGGTAGCAAAGGAGATCAACGGCTATTTCCTGGATGATGTAGAGGATAAACCAAAACCGGGGGCGCCTCCTCCCAAGCCGGTGCCGGGAGCCGTTCCGGGCGCCAGGAAACTGCTTGGCAAGAAAGGGGAGCTCGCAGCCGGTTTCGCCCAGCTTCAGGCGGATGGGAGCACCTCTTGCGGCAACTGGATATATTGCCAGAGTTATAACGAGAAAGGGAACATGATGGCCCGGCGGGGTAAAAAAGACCCGACAGGACTTGGGCTCTTCCCCGAGTGGAGCTGGGCCTGGCCGGTTAACCGCCGCATCATTTACAACCGGGCCTCCTGCGATCCGGCCGGCAAACCGTACAACCTCAAAAAAGCGGTTGTCTACTGGAATCCAAACACCGTACTCCCGACAGGTGCGCTGGGCGCCTGGGTCGGAGATGTGCCGGACGGCCCCTGGCCCCCAATGTCAAACGAGAAAGAGGGGAAAAAACCTTTCATTATGCGGGCGGACGGAGTTGCCGCCATCTTCGGGCCGGGGCTGAAAGACGGCCCCTTCCCGGAGCATTACGAGCCTGTGGAATGCCCGCTGCCTGAGAATCTCTTCTCCAAACAGATGAATAACCCGGCCAGCAAGATTTTCAAGGATGCCGGTATCAAGGAGGATGTGCTCGCAAGCAACGATCCCCGCTTCCCGCTGGTGGCCACAACCTACCGTGTCACCGAGCATTGGCAGACCGGCGTAATGACCCGCAACACCCCCTGGCTGCTGGAGTTGCAGCCGCGCCAGTTCTGCGAGATCAGTATAGAACTGGCCAAAGAAAAGAGTATCAGTAACGGCGATATCATAGAAATCTCATCGGCTCGCGGCAAGATCGATGCTGTGGCTATGGTCACACCCCGCATCAAACCGTTCCAGGTGGGCGGCAAGACCGTACACCAGATCGGCCTGCCATGGTGCTTCGGCTGGCACACCCCCGGCGTGGGCGACGCCGCTAATCTGCTGACCCCGACTGCGGGCGACGCCAACACGATGATCCCCGAAACCAAAGCGTTTATGGTCGGGATCGCGAGAAAGGGGTAAGCCATGTCCGAGACAATTAATCAAGCTGCCCGCAAAGGTTTTCTCGTCGATACCTCTCGCTGCATCGGTTGCCGTTCCTGTCAGGTGGCCTGCAAGCAGTGGAACAAGTTGGAGGCCGACAAGACCTCCAACAAGGGAACGTTTGAAAATCCGCGCGACCTGACCCCTGCGCTTTATAACCGCATCAAATTTATTGAAAAAGATACGGCGGGCGAGGTCACCTGGAGGTTTTTTAACGAACGTTGCATGCACTGCGGCGATGCCGGCTGCATGAAGGTCTGCCCCTCTCCAGGGGCGCTTTTCAGGACCAAGGACGGCATAGTCGGTTTCAACAAGGAGAAGTGCATATCCTGCAAGTACTGTGTTTCGGCCTGCCCTTTCAACATTCCCCGCTACGGATCTGATGACAAGGTCTCAAAATGCAATTTGTGTCTCGACCGGATTGCTGGCGGCCTGACGCCTGCCTGTGCCAAGGCCTGCCCGACCGAGGCCCTTAAGTACGGAATGCGAAACGATATAATCAGCAAGGCGAAGGGGGCCAAAAAAACGATCTATGGCGAGGACGCTCTGAACGGTCTTGGGGTGGCTTATGCGCTGGAGGGCCCCCCCGAGCAGTACGGTCTGCCGGCCAATCCGAGCATACCGATGTCGATCTTCCTCTGGAAGGACGTGATAAAGCCTCTCGGCATCCTCGGTTTTTGGGGAAGTATCGGAGCCATGCTGTTGCATTACGTGACCATCGGGCCAAAAAAGGTCGATGATGATCTGAACGTCAAGGAGAACGGTCATGAGTGATTATGTCGAGCGATTCAGAACCAGCGAACGGATCTTGCACTGGGTTGTCACCTGTAGTTTCTTTACCCTGCTTCTTACCGGGCTGGGGCTTTTTTCCAAGCTGTTTCATGGTTATTTCGGTCTGTTCGGAGGGGGACAAAACGCTATAATGATCCATAAAATATCGGGCGTTATATTCTTCTTCAGTTCCCTGTACATGTTTTTTAACCATAAAAAGGATGTCTCCAGCTTCGATGATGGAGACTGGGTCTGGATAAGGAAGTACGGGGGGTACCTCACCCGGTATGGCAATCACTTCGACATCGGCAAGTACAACCCTGGACAGAAGATGTTTGCAGTATTCATTGCCGCAGCTACCGTAGCTCTGGGGGTAACCGGACTCTTCATCTGGTTCCCGGCGTTCTTTCCCAGATGGATCGTGCAGCTGTCACTCCTCTTTCACAGCCTGATGTTCATTGGTTCGATCATGTTCGTAGTGGTTCATGTCTATCTTGCCACCATCGGCAATCCGGGGACCATCGAGGCGATGCTGTACGGGGATGTCCGCAAGTTATGGGCCAGGAAACACCATCCAAAGTGGTACAAGGAAATGACCGGAGAAAACCGGTAACAGGGGTGTTTATTTTTTGGAAAATATCGGTTTCCATCCGGATAAAGAACCTTTTCCGGATGGAAACCAATCAAGTTGTGACCGGGAGCTACAATGCTTAGAACAGAAATGAAAATTGCCTCGCTACGGCAGGCAGCCGAATCATCACCTGAATATGCGGCCATCACGCCTCTCTTTATTGCGGTCTATGAATATGTTCAGGGGCGGGAGGATATGACAGGGATTTCGATTGATCTTTCCGGCGTCAAACCGGCGGAAAGAACCGCTAGCGGTTTTCCCCTGATATCTCCTGCCGAGTTGTCAATCGACCGGGAAGCGCTGATTGCTTTTCTGCTTGGAGTTGTCCCGGTTCTTAAACAGCAATGCAAAGATGGGGAAGCGGATCTGGAGAAAATTGTCCAGGCGCTCTCCTCGGGAGAAGTCGATCCGTTACCTCTGCTTCTGGCGATTCTTGAACGCCGTCGGGGACCGCTGGATGAGACGGCCGCGAGATTCGATATTTCGCCTCCACTGTTGGAGTATATATTCGAAATCCCGCTCAAAACCGCACTGGAACTTTATGCTTCCACTGTTCCTCCGGATTCTTTTCCCGAATGGCAGGAAAATATCTGCCCGGTTTGCGGGTCGCGTCCCGGTATGGCGGAATTGGCCGGAGATGAGGGGCGTCGGCAGCTTTCCTGCTCGGCATGTTATTACTCATGGACGTTCAAGCGGATGAAATGTCAATCCTGCGGGAATGAGGATGCCGATAAATTGTCATATTTTACCGCCGGGGATGGAGCCACACGGGTTGATACATGCCGGGCATGCAGCAGGTACATCAAGACGCGGGATTCGCGCAAAGGCGCCCGCGATCTTCCACTGGAGGTGGAGGATCTGCTGACGATCCATCTGGATCTGCTGGCGTCACGGGAAGGGTTCGAACGGGGTAAGTAAGGGCGGTATGCTGATGGATATGTTATGAAACCGAATAATAACCAGAACGATAAAGGGTCGCAAGCCGGGGTCACAGGAGTCATCCTGGCCGGAGGCTACTCCAGCCGCATGGGAAGCAACAAGGCGCTCCTCCCCTACAAGGGGGGGCGCTTTATCGAAGCGATCCATCGCCAACTGGCCGCTCTGTTCCCGGAAGTCCTTCTCGTCACCAACGCCCCCGAGCAGTACTCCTTTCTCCCCTGCCGCAAGGTGGCCGACCTCTATCCCGGTATGGGGGCGCTGGCCGGACTGCATGCCGGGCTGCACGGCAGCAGTGGTTCGCATATTTTTGCCGTGGCCTGCGACATGCCGTACCTAAACAGTGAGTTGATCAGATCCCTCTCCGCCCTCCGGAGCGATGCCGATGTCGTCATCCCTCAAGGGGACAAAGGGATGGAACCGCTTCATGCCCTTTACGCCAGAGAATGCCTGTTACCTATGGAACAGTCGCTCCGGAACGGCAAGCGGAGGATAGTATCTTTCTTTCCTCAAGTAAGGGTCCGCTCTCTCTCCCGCGATTTGGTGGCCATGCATGACCCGGATTTTGTCTCATTCCGCAACATCAACACTCCGAGCGACTATTTTGAACTGAGAGACGCCGAACGGAATCAGGAGAGTCCGGCATACTCCTCCATCTCTGATGATGGAATCCGGCGGATGCGATTACGCCGTTAGAAATGCGCTACGATTTCCTAAGTCCGACAGACTCCTAAAACTTCAAAACAAGACGCCGCCCGTATCTGAAACCTCCCCGCAAACTCTTCAATCCCCTCTCAAAATACGAGAAATTGCTTTGACGCTCCGTTGCAGAGAGTGCTATGTTCACTGTCATAAAAAGATATTCATATACTTCCGCTGATGATACTGTTCGCTTGGGTTATCTTGTAATCGTGAAATTATAAGGTGCTGCAACATGTTTACATCTAAATTATTCAATCGAATATATGTCTCCTCCACGCTGTTCATCATACTTCTCTTCTCCGTGATGTTTCTGCTTTCCGTGCCTTTCATCCAGACCACAGTTGAAAAGATAGAGGAAGATTCTGCCCGCACCATTTTGAACAATGTTTACGCCATGGTGGAGCTGACTCACCTTGAACTGGAAAATTACCGTCAATCCGTTACGCTGGAGCGCAAAGAGCAACTTCGCAATATCCTGTTGGTTGCAGATGCCCGTATTCGTGGATTGCTGGTCGAGGTGCGTTCAGGCAAGATAGGCAAGGAAGAGGCGCGCCGGACGTTTCTGAATGAATTGCGCCGGATCAAGTACGGTCACAACGATTACATCTGGGCGTCAGATTACAATTCGGTCCTCATATCGCACCCAGACCCGAAGCTTGATGGCGCCGACTTCTCAAAAGTAAAGGACACCCGGGGCAATCTTGTTGTGCCTCCTATGGTCGAAATGGCTCTCAAAGGGGCGGGGAATGGCTACTACTCCTATTGGTGGCGCCGGTTGGGTAAAGAAGTGCCGGTCGAGAAGTTGACCTACTTCAAACATATCCCGGAGTTTGGTATTGTCATCGGCACCGGAGTCTATCTCGATGATATAAATGAAATGGTGCAAATGAAAAAAAACGTTGCAGTGGAGAACCTGCGTCAAACTCTGCGGCAGATCCGGATCGGGAAAACTGGCTATATCTATATATTTGACGGCCGTTACTTCATGCATATTCATCCCAATTCGAATATTGACAACAGTGATGTCAGCCGGATGCTCGACTATGAAACAAAAAAGCCGCTCTTTTCGAGGCTGGTTGCGGTAGCGGACAAGGAACAAAGCCTCGGCTATCTCTGGGACAAACCATCCGATCCGGGTAATTATCGCTACAGGAAAATATCATGGGTTCGCTATTTCAAGGAGTTTGACTGGTACATCGGTTCTTCGATCTATCTGGATGAGCTTGGCGAAAGCGCGCATACCCTGCGCAACAGGGTGCTGGCTGTATTTATCGGCACTCTTCTGCTTTCCGTAGCATTGATCTACGTTTTCGTGAACAAGCTGACCGCTCCGCTGCTGCAGATGCGCGATGCCGTGACAAGGGTGATGGAGGGAGATCTCGATGCTCGCTGCATGTTGAAGCGAAATGACGAGATAGGCACCGTGGCCATGGCGTTTGACAATATGGTGGAGCGTATGAAGGAAAATATAGAGCACCTTGACGCCAAGGTTGCGGAGCGAACCGCCGAACTCGAAAAAGCGTGCGCGGAACTTAAAGAACTGGACCAGCTCAAGTCCGACTTCCTCTCGTCGGTGTCGCATGAACTTCGCACACCGATAACGACCGTTTCCGGCTTTGTCAAACAGGTCAAGAAAAAACTGGAGAGTGCAGTTTTCCCGATGGTGGCGGAAGATGAGAAAACATCCCGCGCCATCTCTCAGGTCAGGGAAAATCTTGACATCGTTGTCAACGAAGGGGAACGGCTTTCAAAAATTGTCAATGATCTGCTCTACTGCGCAACGTTGGAAGCGGGGAAAGTTGACTGGAATTTCGCAAAGATTGAACCGGAGCAGTTACTGAAACGTTGCGCTGCCGCTTTTGTTCCAATGGCCGAGCAGAAGGGCCTTGAGCTCCGTATGGAGATAGAGTCGGACCTCCCCGGAGTTGTTGGCGACGAAACCCGGCTTTTGCATGTGCTGAGCAATCTGGTTGACAATGCAGTCAAGTTTACGGAGCAGGGGAGCATTCTCCTCTCAGCCGGGGAGCAGGACGAATTTGTACGGTTCACTGTCCAGGATACCGGCCAAGGTATTTTGGCGGAGGATCAGAAGAGGGTTTTCGATAAATTCAGTCAGATCGGAGATACGCTTACCTCCAAGCCGGAAGGAACCGGCCTTGGATTGTCCATCTGCCGGCAGATTGTACAGCATCACGGCGGTGAGATATGGATAGAATTGGCTCCGGGCGGGGGGTGCAGATTTAATTTTACACTCCCGATCGATAAATCGGGATCAGCCGCCTAACGATCCGACAGATAGGTTCCATCAATGAACCAGGGAGGAGAAGCGGTTGTAAAGAACAAGCTTTTGCATGCAGTGTATACCCCACGATAAAATAATGTTCATAAGTTGTTGCAAAAATCGGTATTACATCAGATAATCCAGCCCGATAAGACCTGCACTCTGGTATAGGAGGGACTCTGACCAGCATTGGGAGAAGGTCATGCCGGGGGGCGTGATAAAAACTGAAATGTCTAAAATGGAGTAATATATTGCCGTTATATCCGGAGCTCTTAAACATGTTATGAGGGGCCAAAGGAGCCGCAGTTTCAGGTGGGGATCTTTTGTCAAGAATCCGGATTAACGCGATTGTAGCGAAGGGGTTGGAACATGATGCCTGACAGTCTCAGCAAGTTGATAAAAAAACGAGCGTTAGCACCGATACTTCGCCGCCTGGTCATTGATCTGGAAACTTCCATTATTATCGAAGATGATGAGGGGAAACTCCTGATTGCTACTGATGGAGCCGAGCGGCTTATTCAGCATCCGGTGACAGTGGCCGGCCAGGTAATCGGCTCTGTGTACGGCAATGAAAAGGTTGCGCCTATTGCCTCGCTCCTCACCAGCTTGGCGGAATCGGAGGCGGAAAAGCGGGCGCTTGTAAGCGAGACGCTTAACAAGTACAAGGAGATAACGCTCCTGTACGATATGGTTGAGAAGGTCTCTTCCTGCCTGGACACGAAAGAAGTGGCGCGACTCGTGATCGAAGAGGCCAGGAGGGTCATCACTCTGAGCAGTGTATCCGTGCTGCTGCTGAACAAGGAAACCGATGCACTGGAGCTGATTGGCGGATATGACCATGAGACCGAGGCTGTGACTTCCGTCAGCCGGGGAGTGGGTATCGCAGGGAGCGTACTGGTTTCGGGCCGTGCGGAGATCATTAATGACGTACATTCCGACCCGCGGTTTGTCGAAGGGGCTGTCAGCATCAGTTCTCTGATGTGTGCTCCGCTCAAGGCCAAAGATAATATTGCAGGCGTTATTGAACTGGGCAACGACCAGCCGGTCACGTACACGGCGGAAGATCTGAAACTCTTTACCACCCTTGCCTCTCTTGCAGCGGTGGCCATTGAGAATGCAGGCCTGTACGAACAGTTGAAGGATGCCTTTTATACCACTGTTTACACCCTCGCAGAAACAATCGAAAAAAGGGATCCCTATACGGGCAACCACACCAAGAGGGTCATGGAGTACAGCCTTGCAATAGGAAAGACTCTGGGGTTGTCGAAAGAAGAGATGGCAAGACTTCAGCTCGGAGCCGTACTGCACGATATCGGCAAAATAGGCATCAGGGACAACGTACTTCTTAAAGAGTCCGCCCTTACCGATGATGAGTTCGATCAGATAAAGAAACATCCCGTGTATGGCGAGGAGATTATCCGCAACCTTTCACAGTTAAAATCGGCGATCCCAGGGGTGAAACATCACCATGAAAAATTCAACGGGAAGGGGTATCCCGACGGCCTGAAGGGGGAAGAAATCGATATTACCGCGCGGATCATTGCGGTGGCCGATTCGTTTGACGCGATGACAACCAACAGACCGTACCGGAGTGGCTTGACTCTCGAAGTGGCTTTTGATGAGTTGCGAAAATATTCCGGTTCGCAGTTTGACCCGGAGATTGTGGAAGCCTTTTTTGCCTCTGATGTGATGGAAGCCTTTTTTACAGCAAACTCGCGACTGAAAATTATACTCTGATACATATGGAGTGGGGAGGAAGATATGCCAAAGATATTGATTGTAGATGATGAACCGTTCATCCGGCTTCTCCTTGAGCAGGTTCTTGAAGAGCTGGAGGACGAAGGGGTGGAGCTGATCACGGCTGATAACGGAGAGACCGCGCTCGACATAATCAGGAGTGAGACTCCGGAGTTAGTCTTTCTTGATGTAATGATGCCGAAAATGAATGGGTTCGATGTCTGCAACAAGGTCAAAAACGAGCTCGGCATCAGTGGTGTGTACATCGTCCTTTTAACGGCCAAGGGGCAGGAATTTGATAAACAGAAGGGGGCCGATGTCGGGGCTGACATCTATATGACAAAACCCTTTAACCCGGATGAGGTGCTTGAGAAGGCGAGAAGTATCCTTGGATTATAAACTAGTTTCCATCCGGAAAAACCGGATGAGAAACTATTGATTGGTTTCCGCTTCGGAAATAGGAGATTTTTTCTCCTGGCAAGGAAATCAAGGGATTGCGCGGAGGCGTACATCGGTACGCCGCACAAGCAAGACCGAAGATTGACGCCGCCAGGGGAGAAAAGCACCCTTTCCGGACGGAAACTAACTAGGTCGTCTATAAATGGAGGAAGCAATGCCAAAGATACTGATTGTTGACGATGACCCGAATATCCGGCGTCTCCTCAAGCAGACACTCGAAGAGTTGGAGGAGAAGGGGGTGGAACTTATCACCGCCGATAATGGAGAGAGCGCTCTCGACATCATCAGGAATGAAACCCCGGATGTTGTCTTTCTTGATGTTATGATGCCGAAGATGGATGGATTCGCAGTTTGCAACGAGGTTAAAAAGAAGCTTGTCATCGGTAATGTATGCATCGTCCTGCTCACGGTAAAGGGGCAGAAATTTGACAAACAGAAGGGCAAAGATGTCGGGGCCGACATCTATATGACAAAGCCCTTCAATCCTGACGAGATTCTTGAGGTGGCGAGGAAGATCTTAGGTATTTGAAGTTTGGATTATTCAGCCGGATTTTTGAAGTGTATGCGCGCACCTCGTAATTTCAGACGTATTACTGAAATGGAGCAGCAATGAATGAACATGAACAGATCGACAGGCGGAAGGCCCTCCAGTGGCTGGAGGGTGATGAACGGATGTTTGCCAAGATCAAGGCGATCTTCATAAAAAATATTCCTACCCAGGTTGAGTTGCTTAAGGGGTTCCTCGATTCCGGCGATATCGGGTCAATCGAAAGAGCGGCTCATACAATTATGGGTTCTTCGGCGATGCTGGGAGCCGGCGACATGAGCGATAAAGCCAGGAGTATAGAGCAGAGCGCAATCGGGGGGGATCTGGATTCCGCACGACTCCACTTCACGAAGTTTGTCGAAGAATATGAAAAGGTAATGCTGGAATTGGCTACGGATGGGGGGGAAGATGAACGTACTGGTTGTTGATGATGATGAGATGGTTCGGTATGTCCTGACTGAAAAACTCTGCCAATACGGTTTTACGGCCACTGCGGCCTGTGACGGGCAGAGTGCTGTGGAACTCTTTCGCGAAGCGGCATTTGACGCAGTGCTTCTCGACCTGAAGATGCCCGGTATGGATGGCATTGAAACCCTCAAGGAGTTGAGGAAATATGATCCTGATATCCCGGTGATCATGATCACCGCCTTTGGAGACATAGCGACTGCTGTGGAGGCGATAAAACTCGGCGCCTATGATTTTGTCGAGAAGCCGCCTCAGATAAGCAGAATCATGGTGACGCTCAGGCGTGCGATCGAAAAGGCAACGCTTGAACGCAGGGTCAGGGATCTCGGGAAAAGTGTCGAGGAGTCGGCGGCTCTGAAACAGGCATATGAGAAACTGAAAGAACTGGATCAGGTGAAGAGCACATTTCTATCTTCAGTCTCCCATGAATTGCGGACACCTCTAACCTCTATCATCGGATTTGCCGAAATCAGCATAAAAAAACTGAAGAAACTCATCCCTGAAATCGTTGTCGATAATCTGAAAATCGGCAAAGTAATCCAGCAGGTTGAAGAGAACCTGGTTGTTATTGTCTCGGAGTCGGCAAGATTTGCCGGATTGATAGAGAGTATCCTCGACCTGACCGCAATGGAGGCGGGTACGGTAGAGTGGAGATGGGAACCGCTCTCCATCAAAGAGGTTGTAGAGAATTCAACTGATGCGCTCTTGCCGGCGTTCAAGGAAAAAGGGCTCGAATTGGAAGTAAAGATCGGAGACGATCCTCTGTTGATCAAGGGTGACAGATACAGAATTTCGCAGGTTATCAACCATATGCTCTCTAATGCCTCCGCGTTTACCGAACGGGGAAGGGTAACGTGCAGCGCAAAAAGGTTTAATAATTATGTGGTTTTGAGTGTCTCGGATACAGGCATTGGCATTCCCCCGTCACAGCACGAAATGATTTTTGAAAAATTCAGTCAGATTGGAGACGCACTCACAGACAAGCCGAAGGGGGTCGGTCTTGGGCTCCCTATCTGCAAGCTTATTGTGGAATATCATGGCGGGACGATTGCTGTCGAGAGCGAACCGGGCAAAGGAAGTGTATTCACCATTTCGCTCCCTGTCGAGGAGGATGTGAGGATATGAAAACTCCTGAAACGAAAATACTGGTTGTAGATGATGACCCATTCGTGCTGGAGATGCTCACAACGATCCTTGAAGCCGGCGGATACTCGATTGTGACGGCTGAGAACGGCCTGGAGGCGCTTCAAAAATCCATTTCCGATTCAACCATTAACCTGATCGTTTCTGACGTTAATATGCCGAAAATGGATGGGATACAACTTATCAAGGAGCTTCGGAACCGTGGCCTCGATGTCCCTATCATCATGGTCACCGGCGTCAGCAGCATTTCGGTTGCGGTAGATGCCCTTAGCAGCGGAGCCATTGACTATGTGCTAAAAGACGAAGGCATAGAAGAAACCATAAATATTACCGTCAAAAGAGCTCTGGCAAAACATCAGCTCCACCTGCAGAATCTCCAGCTGATCGCCGACCTGGCAGCCAAGACTACCGAACAGGAAGACACCCTTTCCTACCTGACCGCCATCATCAACAATATGCCTGACGGCCTGCTTGTCACCAATGCCCATAGCCGTGTAACACTTGCAAATCCTGCCCTTGGGAGAATGTTCGGGGTGAAGGAGGCAGAACTGGCCGGTAAGAATTGCAAGGACGCATTCAGTGGAAATCTGGCGGCGCTGTTTGAAATGATCTGTTCGAAATCGGATCATCCCCTTGCCGCCCAAGTCGAATTGGAGGGGGGGAGGACAGGATCCGCCGTTGCCGCGGCAATCCTGAAAAAACAGAAATCATCATCCAGGCCGGACGAGTTCATAGGAAATCTTGTAATTGTCAGGGATGTAACGTCCGAGAAGGAGATCGAGCGGATGAAGGATGATTTTATCTCCACCGTCTCCCACGAACTCAGGACTCCGCTTACTTCGGTGCTCGGATTCACCAAGGTAATAAGGAAAAAGCTTGAAGAGGTTGTTTTTCCTCAACTTCCGCCAGGCGATGCCAAAACAGAACGAACGGTGCAGCAGATAAACGATAACATCGGGATCATCGTTTCCGAGGGGGAACGTCTTACCACTCTGATCAATGACGTCCTTGACCTTTCAAAAATGGAAGCTGGAAAAATCGAGTGGAAACATGAGTTGTCTCCGATCGCGGAAATTCTTGAACAGGCCATCGCCGCAACTACATCGCTATATGAAAATAAAGGGATAACGATAAACAAAAATTTTGCCATGGAACTTCCCTGTATATCCTGCGACAGGGACAGGATTGTCCAGGTGGTTATCAATCTCCTGTCCAATGCGTTGAAATTTACCGATACCGGTTCTGTCACGGTAACGGCGCGGAGGATGTCCGATAGGGACTATCCGGCAGAAAACTGGCAGAATTTTATCACGGTCTCGATTGATGACACCGGTATTGGTATTGCAGAAAAAGATCTTAACAATGTCTTCGAAAAATTCAAACAGGTTGGGGATACACTGACCGATCGGCCGAAAGGAAGCGGCTTGGGACTTCCGATCTGTCAGCAGATTGTTGAGCATCATGGTGGAAAAATCTGGGTGGAAAGCCGGATTGGAAAAGGGAGCACCTTCTCATTTATTCTCCCGTTGACGATAGCTGATTGAAAATGAAGCATAAGGAAGCCCAAATAAATGCGCTCTCCCAGAACGATTCCGTTCTGAAGGAAAAAGTCGAGATAGATCAGATCGATCTCCATTGCCGGGACGTATTGCCGTCTCTGTTGGCGACGACACTGGTATCCTTGGGGTTGGCATATTTTTTCTGGGGGCGGATACAGCCGTTGGGGTTGTCGGCATGGCTGATATTTCAGCTCTTTGTCTGTTTATTCCGTTTCGCTATTGTCAGGGCATTTTTCAAACGTACCGCCGGAAAAACAGACATCGCGGCGTGGCAAGGGCGCTTGCGGTGGGGAGTTTTTCTGGCAGGTGCGGGGTGGGGCGCAGGGAATATGGTTTTGTACCAGAATATCGACATAGAATACAAAATACTGGTTGCATGCACCCTGCCGGCCGTCTGCGGGATTAGCTCCGCCACGACGTCAATTCTGCCCCGTACGTTTCCGATGTTCCTCTTTCCGGTCATGCTGCCGTTTCTGTTCGTCAATATGATGCCGGGTACTACGCTCGGATATGGCCTGGCCTTCTTTGGGGTACTCTTTTCAGTTATCCTGCTGATAAACTCGCAGCGCAACCACGTCACGATGACGAAAGCCATTCGTCTCAGCCATCAAAATCAGTTATTGAAAGAGATGGCGGATGCCGCCAGCCATGCAAAGGGGGAATTTCTTTCATCGGTGTCTCATGAATTGCGCACCCCCATGACCTCGGTCTACGGTTTCGCCAAGGTAATAAAGAAAAAAATTGAAAATGATATCGTTCCGTTGCTGGATTCAAACGATAACAGGTTGGTGCGCTCGGTCCATCAGATTCAGAGCAATCTCGACGTGATAATATCCGAAGGTGAACGGTTGACCACTCTGATCAATAATGTTCTTGATCTTGCAAAACTGGAGGCCGGCCGGGTTGAATGGCATTTTGACGACATTGATCTGTCGGCTATTATTGAGCATGTGGGGGCTACCATCAAACCCTTGACAGAAGCCAGACAGCTCTATTTGAAGCTGGATTTGGAAAAGGATATGCCACAAATCAGCGGAGATCGCGACCGGCTGGTTCAGCTGCTTATCAATCTGGCCTCCAATGCGGTCAAGTTTTCCGAGCGAGGCGGGATAACTATTGAAGCGCATCGGGATCACGATAAAGTCATCGTCTCTGTTGCAGATACCGGAATAGGTATTGCGCCCGAAAACTGCGACAAGGTGTTTGAAAAATTCCATCAGATCGGGGATACGCTGACCGACAAACCGCAGGGGACCGGTCTTGGACTCTCCATCTGCAAAGAAATTGTAGAACATCACGGCGGAAGGATTCAGGTTGAATCGGAACTTGGCAAAGGGAGTGTCTTCTCTTTTACCATTCCGGTGATATCTGAAGGTTGATGGCTTTCTCGTCTCTCAACTCTCAAGAAGCTTGGGTGTAGCACACTACTTAGGAGAAACTGATATGGTAGCAAACGAAGAACAACTGAAAAGCGAACTGATCCTGGACGAACTCAAAAGAAGGGAGCGTTCGAAGGAAGTCGTCGACGTTGAAGAGGAGCGGGTTAAAGTTGTTATCTTCATCTGCGGCGAGAAGCGTTATGCTTTTTACGGAACGGATATCAGAGAAATTCTTCCCACATGCGAAATATCCTGGGTTCCCTGTCTGCCTGAACATCTTCCCGGTCTAATCAATGTGCGGGGGGATATCGAATCGGTCATAGACATACGTCATTTTCTGAGAGAGACAAAGAGTGACCACGGCAAATGTCTGATTGCAATGGCCGTTCGCGGAGATTTTCATTCCGGCGTAATGATAGACTCGATAGAAGATGTTGTTGATATCCCGCGTAGCACGATAAGTCCGCCTCTTGCTACTCTGAGTGGCGACGCCCGTGATCTTGTGGTCGGAGAATTTGAATATGGCGGTGAAACAATTTCACTGCTGGATGTCGGCAAACTGGCGGCACTAATAACATTATGACCGTCTCTGGCGAAATATACCCCGCTCCGCAGGACGGGACAGATGATGCAGCTGAATTATTATCCGCCCAAAAAGAGCAGAAAAAAAGGAACACATTAAACCTGCTCATCTTTTCTGTCGCTGGAGTATTCTTTGGCATCGACGCCGATCAGGTCGCAGAGATCTCTGCCTACCAAGGCGAGAAGGGTGAAGATTTGTTCTGGTTTCACGAAGAAATGGGGTATGGTGAAAAGGCTGTAAGGTATTCTTCGCCTGCTATTGCGACCATCAGGAATGGAGGGGTAGCGCCATACCGGGTGATTATCGATTCGATGGAGGATATCGCTGAATTCAAACATAAGGATATCCGCCTTTTCCCGACGCTACTTGAGCCATATCTCCTGCGAAGAGGTATCTGGGGGATTTTGCCACGAAACGGAAACATGATTCTGCTCCTGGATTTTAAACGATTGTATCTTGAAAGAGGTGGCGGCAATATATTGATTTGAAATTTTGACTGGGAGATGTCCATGAGATTAACAACAAGATTCGTATTATTGAATATTATTATTGTAATCGCATCTATTGCGATTACAACCGGCTTTGCCCTGTTTCATATCCATAAGGAGATCAACAGGCAGGCAAATGTGGCGCAGGAAAACCGTCTGAATACCTTCTGGGAATTACTGAGAAGCAAGGGTAGCGATTTCCAGATCGTAAACGGTAAATTGCTGGCAGGAAATTATGTCGTAAACGGCAACTTTGAACTTCCCGACAGGATCAAGGAGATTTTCGGAGGTACGGCTACCATCTTCATGGGGGACACCCGCGTTACTACGAACGTACTCAAGGAGGACGGCAGCCGGGCGATCGGCACGAAACTTGTCGGAGCCGCATACGACGCTGTGATCAAGGGAGGAAAGCCGTATCGGGGAGAAGCGATGATCCTCGGTATCCCATATTTTACGGCGTATGATCCGATAAAAAACAACAGGGGTGAAATCATCGGCGTCCTCTATGTAGGAGTTAAAAAGAGCGATTTCTTCGCCGCCTACGATGAACTTAAAACAGGTGTAATAATTATGGCAATTGCCCTTGCCATTGTTCTTACGTTCTTCACCGGCTTCATGGTGAAACGATCACTTTCTCCTCTTAAGTTAATGGTAGGCTCGTTGAAGGAGATTACCGACAATGATAGCGGCGTTACTATTCTTACTAAAAGAATGACCGCGATATCCCAGGACGAGATTGGAGACGTCAGCAAGGAAGTTAACAATCTGCTTGATAAGATGCACCATATCATGACCATGGTCGATGGAGTGTCAAAGAGGATCAGCAGCCATACTGAAACCATCACTGAAACAGTTACCCAGCACGCAGGTTTTACATCTCAACTTTCGTCTTCTGTGATGGAGATATCCTCAACAATGGAAGAATTTTCATCCACTGCCGCGCAGATTGCCCAACACAGCCAGGGAGTTGCGGAAAATGCCGATCAATCTCAGCTGGACATCAATAAGAGTGCGCACGGGATGGAAAACCTTGCAATGAAGATGAGCGAAATTATGCAGGACAACGAAGCCAATCTCCACGAGGTCGTGGAGTTGGGGAGGAAATCGAAAGAGATTAACAAGGTAATGGAAATTATAAATTCTATCGCCAGTCAGACCAAGCTCATCGCATTTAATGCCGCTCTTGAAGCGGCGAGCGCCGGTGAGGCGGGAAAAAGGTTCGGCGTAGTGGCGGTCGAGATTCGGCGCCTGGCAGACAATGTTGTGGAATCTACAGCTGAGATCGAAAGCAAGATCTCGGAGATAATGAGTGCGGTAGATCGTTTCATAATCTCCTCGGAAAAAGGGTCAAAGAGAATTATTGAGGGGCGGGAGTATTCGGGGCAGGCATTGGAGATGCTGAGTGTAGTGGTGAGTGGAGCCGAGGTGACAAACGATACGGCAAAACAGATTTCACTGTCGACTCATCAACAGCAGATTGCGAGTTCTCAGGTGTTGCTTGCACTCAGAGAGATCGAGCAAGGGACAAGGTATTCTACTCAATCTATTCAACAGTTCAGCGCTATCAGCAAAGACCTGAAAGGGATTTCACAGGAATTCGAAGATTACATGAATCAGTTCCGGCTTGAAGAGAAACCGCGATAAACTTGGATCCTGAAGGTATGCAAACATAATTGCATCAGAAAAAGAGACTTATGAATATATTTATGTTATGAGAGCTTAACATTTCAGCATGGCCGAAATTCTTTTTGTGGACTCTTTTGATCCGGTAGAATGCAATACTAAACATATCACGAACGAATTAATACAGGAGAACCACCCATGAAATTAACCACCAAGTTTATGCTGATAAACGTCATCATCGTAATAACGGCAATTGCAATTACAACCTGTTTTACCTTTGTCAGTATAAACTCGGAGATCCGCAGACAGGCGAGCGTTTCCCAGGAAGGGATATTGAAAACTTTCTGGGAACTTCTCAAAGCCAAGGGTAGCGATTTTTATGATCCCAAGGGTACGGAGTTTTATATCGCCAACGGTAAATTGATGGCAGGCCGATATGTGGTTAATGGCAATTATGAACTTCCTGACAAGATCAAGGAGATTTTCGGCGGTACGGCAACCATTTTCATGGGTGATACCAGAGTTACCACCAATGTTCTGAAGCCTGACGGCAGCCGGGCAGTCGATACCAAGCTTGTCGGCCCGGCCTACGATGCGGTCATCAAGGAAGGGAAGCAGTATCGTGGAGAAGCGAAGATACTCGATGTTCCCTATTTTACGGCTTATGATCCGATCAAGAACAACAAAGGTGAAGTGATCGGCGTTCTCTATGTCGGAATTAAGCAGAGTGATTATTTTTCCGCTTATAACCACCTTCAGTTGAAAGTTGTCATCATGACGGCAGTCATTGCTGCCATTTTCTCACTAATTACGCTCCTTCTTGTAAAAAAAGCCCTTTACCCGATCATCGGCAAAGTTTCCGGGATAACAGAACAGATTCATTCCCATACCGGCGCAATTGCATTAACGATGGATCAGCAATCCGGTTTTTCCACTCAGCTTTCCAGTTCTGTGGTGGAAATATCATCCACCATGGAAGAGTTCTCTTCCACAGCCAGCCAGATCGCCCAGCACAGCCATAGCGTTGTGGAAAGGGCCGACAAGACTCTCGAAGACACCAAAATCGGCGCCGCCGAGGTAGAAAATCTTAACTTCAAGATTAATGACATAAGTCACAACATACAGACAAATTTGACAGAAATCGTAGAGTTGGGAAGAAAGTCGAAAGAAATCAACAAGGTTATGGAAATTATCAATAACATTGCCAACCAGACCAAGCTGATCGCCTTCAACGCTGCGCTTGAGGCGGCGAGCGCCGGAGAGACTGGAAAGCGTTTTGGTGTGGTGGCGGTCGAGATACGCCGCCTGGCCGACAGCGTGGTTGAGTCGACTACCGAGATCGAAGGGAAGATAACGGAGATTCTTGATTCGGTTAACCGCCTGGTAATGTCTTCGGAAAAGAGTTTCCAGCTGATTCAGGAAGGGCAGGAATACGCCTCCCATACGGTATCGATGCTTATAGAAAGCGTGGACGGCGTGGATGAGACTGCCAGTGCAGCCCGTCAGATATCTCTTTCGACTCAACAACAGCAGATTGCCAGCAGCCAGGTGGTTTTGGCTCTCAAGGACATTGAGCAGGGGGTACGGCATTCGACCGATTCGATTCATCAGACAAACAGCGCGACCGACGAACTGTTGGAATTATCGAATCAACTGAAAATATTGGTGGGGACCTTCAAGGTTGGGAAAGATGCCAGAGAACAGGGTGCCGCGGTATACGGCGGAGTTCGCTAACCGATGGTAAAATCAAAAAATATGATACGGGTGCTACTGGTAGATGACAGCAGCCTGGTGCGCGACATGATCCGCGAAATCCTGGAGTCGGAACCGGATATCGTTGTGGTCGGCGAGGCTTCAAATGGAGAGGAAGCCATTTCCATGGTAGCCTCACTCAATCCGGATATTGTGACCATGGATATCGAAATGCCTGTTATGGGAGGGTTGGAGGCCATTGAAAGGATTATCGCCGAGCATCCGGTGCCCATCCTTGTGGTGACCGCCCTGACCGGCGTTCGCACCGCCTTTACTGCGGTGTCAAAGGGGGCGCTTGACGTCATTGAAAAGCCGGATATCAGCCTGGAAAATGTATTGAACCTGGTAAAAAAGATCCGGCTTCTGGCCAATGTGGATGTTGCCGCCCATCTGCTGACCATGAGAAGGCGTTCTGCAACTGCGAGCGTGAGCAATGCGCCTATTCAGAAAGGTTTTTCGAAGGGGGGAATCGTTGCAATAGCATCCTCCACCGGAGGACCGCAGGCCATTCATAAGATTCTTTCGCAACTTCCGGCCCTGTTTCCTGTCCCAATCGTCATAACCCAGCATATTGCAGAAGGGTTTACCCAGGGGATGGTGGACTGGCTGAACGCGGTAACACCTCTCAAGGTTCGGGTTGCAGTTAATGGAGATGTTCTTGAACCGGGGAACGTTTATGTCAATCCTGCCGAACATTCTATGAGGATCACCGAACAGGGGATGATTATCCTCGGCGATCGGGATGCAAGTCATCTTTATCGCCCCTCCTGCAATACAATGCTTGCCTCTGTTGCCGCGGCATATCGGGAGCGTGCCATCGGGTTGATTATGAGCGGCATGGGGGACGACGGGGTTGCAGGTATGCAGGCAATCCTGAAGGCCGGAGGAGCTACGATCGCGCAGGATGACAAAAGTTCCGTGGTATACGGCATGAATCGAATTGCGGTGGAACGCGGTTACATCTACAAGACTGTACCGCTTGCCAATATTCCCGCCGAACTGATGCATCGGGCCGGAGTTGAATAATGAAGAGCGCGGCAGGGCCCGGTAAAACGGTAGAACCTTTCGACCTTACAAAATTTAAGGAACTGTTGTTGAGTACGTGCGGGCACAGCTTCGAAAATGAGCGGGAGCAGGCGCTTTTTACGGGGCTGCGGCGTCGGATGGCTGCACGAAGAGTTGACAGAGCCGATGTCTATCTAAACCTGCTGTTGCAAGAGAGCGAAGAGCTGCTCCAGCTGACGGAGTTGCTGACCGTCAACGAGACCTATTTTTTCCGTGAACCTGATCATCTGAACCTGATGGTCGAAAAGATGTTGCCGGAGTTCATGAACGCTCTTAACAAGAGGCCGGTCAGAATATTGAGCGCAGGTTGTTCTACCGGAGAAGAACCCTATTCCATAGCCATTATGCTGCGTGAGCGGTTTGGGATCGAGAGCGAGCGACTTTTTGTCATAACAGGCGTTGACATCGATTCTGTGGCCGTTGCCGTTGCCCGCAAGGGTGAATACGGAAATCCATCTTTTCGCGGTATGGACAAAAATATTTTTGAACGCTATTTCACTCCAACTGATCCGGGAAGATTCCAGATCCAGGACGCCATCAGAAAGCAGGTCGAATTCGGGGTCGTAAACCTGTTGGACGCATCCTATCCCGAAAGGATGCAGTCGCCCGACATAATCTTGTACCGGAACGTATCCATTTATTTTCCAGGGGAGGTACAGCGGAAGATATTCGGCAAACTTTCGGAACTTCTCATCGAAGGGGGATGTTTGCTGGTCGGTGCTTCGGAAACGATTCATCATGACATAGGTATTCTTTCCCTCGTAAAACAGGATTCGCTCTTTTATTACCGCAAAACACCAACGCTTGTTTTTGAAGAGCGCCGAACGTCCAGTCGAAATTCATCGACTCCGGAACCGGTGCGGGTCAGGTCTCTGCAAACTGCCACGGTTTACGCGCCAAGACACGAACCACTCCTGAACCGGAAGCAGGAGGGACATATTCATGAACGTCCCCGTAAACATCCGCACTCATCAAAACAGCCGGACCTCAGGGAACGTTTTGATGAGGCCATTAAGTTGGCTCACGACAAGCAGCAAGAGAAAGCGCTTGATATTCTTGATGCAATAATCGAACAGGATAGCACCTTCGAGAAGGCTTGCTGCCTCAAGGCGAGCCTGCTCCTCAGCTTGTCCAGATTCGAGGAGGCTCACGTCGTATGCAATGCCGTTCTCAGCCAAGACTCACTCTGTCTGGAAGCGTACCTCATGCTTGGCATTATTGCTCGGCAGAAAGGGGACTACGATGATGCCCTCAAGCGTTTCAGAGAGGCCATCTATCTGGATGCTTCCTGCTGGCTGGCCCATTTCTATTCAGCTGAGATCAGCTTCGTGCAGCGGGACGAGAAACGGGCGCGAAGCGGCTATGAGTCAGCGTTTCGGGTTTTGGAGAAAGGCTCCCTCAAGGAGCTTGGGAAGGCATTTTTCCCGCTTACATTCAATGCGGAGCAGTTCATCGCGATCTGCCGGCACAAATTATCGCTCCTGGGTCCAAAAAAAGAAATGCGTTCAAGAACAGAATAGTTTCCATCTGAAACTCCGGATGGAAACATAAATATACTTGCCCAAAGCCCTGATAAACAGGATAACTGCGTTAACTCAAGTATTCTTTTGCCAAAATACGCGGGAAATCCTTTAATTTACTAAAAACGCCGAAATATTACTTACTAAAGAGGAATGGCAAAACATGGCATTCGACCACTCAAAATTTCTGGCACGTTTTGTCGAAGAGGCGCGCGAACACTGCTCCCGGATAAGCGAAGGTCTGTTAAACCTTGAAAATACGCCTGGCGATGCCGAGATAATTAATGGTCTGTTCCGTTCAGCCCACACTATCAAGGGATCGTCCCGGATGATGAAGCTTTCGGGAGTCACCGAATTGGCCCACAAGATGGAAGATGTACTGGATGCGGTGCGCGGCGGTAAAATAGCTTTAACCGCTGCAGCCTCCGATGCCCTCTTTCGGGGGGTGGACACACTTACGGCGATGCTTGAAAAGATAACAGCGGGTGATACTTCAATGGAGGCGCCGATGGCGCTCTGCGAGGAACTGGCCCAGGTTGCGGCAATTCCGGCTGAACAGTCCGGCAAGCCTGACGACAAGCCTGCCAAATCTGATAAGCCTGACAGGCCTGATGACAAGCCTGCCAAATCTGATGAAAAGCCTGTCAAACCTGATGAAAAGCCTGTCAAACCTGATGACAAGTCAGTCAAGCCTGATAAACAACCTGCCACTGCGACCGCTCCGGCCGCATCACTCCCCGCATCCGACAAAGGACGTCAGGTTGATTATCTCAGGGTCAATGCCGCCAAGCTTGATGAACTGATACGGCTGATGGGAGAGATCGTCTCGGAGCATGGCAGATTCAGGAGGCATATTGGGAGGCTCAGTGAAATCGAGCGGGCAACTGCGAGGCATTTAATATCCATGTCCGAACGGTTTGAAACAGACGAAGACCAAAACAATACCTTGGTAGAGGCCGGCGCAGCACTTCAACTTTCCCTGCGTCAATCGGTGCGCGCCATGCACGACGCCTCCCTGTTGCAGGACCATCTGGTCAGTGATCTGCAGGAAACTTCACTCAGGATGCGGATGCAGCCGCTTTCAACCGTATTCGATCCTCTTCGCCGGACAGTCAGGGATCTTGCCCATGAACATGGCAAAGATATCGATTTCGTTCTGGAGGGAGGAGATACCGAACTGGACAGGAAAATTATCGACCGTATCGGTGATTCTCTTATGCATATGATCCGCAATTCGCTGGATCATGGTCTGGAGAACTCCGAAGAAAGGGTTGCGGCCGGAAAACCTGCCAAAGGGACAATAAGGCTCTCCGCTTTTTACGACAGCGGGTGTGTCACGATTTCACTCAGCGACGACGGCAAAGGGCTGTCTGTCGATGGCATCCGTGAGAAGGCGCTGTCAAAGAGGCTATTCGAGGCCGACACCCTGGCCGGCATGTCCCGCGCCGAGATCATCGACCTTATCTTCATGCCCGGTTTCAGTACGAGCCCGATCATTACCGACCTTTCGGGCCGGGGAGTTGGCATGGATGTTGTCAGAAAAAGCATTGTGGACGAGTTGAAAGGGACGATAATTGTCGAAACCAGGGAAGGAAAAGGGACTACTTTTCTCCTCCGCCTCCCACTTAATCTGGCAGTGTTTTCTCTCTTTTTTGTATCGGCAAACGGAAAAATATGCGCCATGCCGGCTACCTCTCTGGTTGAAATGCTCTCTGTGGAACAGAGTGATATCATCGAGATCGTAAACAAGCGAGCCATTCGTCTGCGGGAGCAGATAATCCCGGTCGAGAATCTGGCCACTCTCATCAAGCTTCCGATAGAATCGGGCTCCGAGAAGAACGAGCTGTTGGTGGTCATCATCAAGGATGGAGAGGAAAAACTCGCACTGCTGGTTGACGATATTCTTGGACGGGAAGAGATGGTGGTCAAGCCCATGCCGGCTCATCTGAAGAATCTCCGCATGGTCTCCGGCGTCACTATCGGGGAGCGGGACAGTATCATCAACGTTCTCCATATTCCGGAACTTTTCAGGCAGGCACGGGAAATCGTGGAGCCGGGGCGGCTCACCCCGGCTGTCAAGGAAGATCGTTCGGCAACGGTGCTGGTAGTTGACGATTCCATAAATACCAGAGAGATCGAAAAGAGTATCCTGGAGGCTTACGGTTATACCGTGGTCACCGCGGAAGATGGCGAAGATGCATTTGAAAAGACGCGAGAGGTGTTGTACGACCTCGTAATTACCGATGTGGAGATGCCGAGGTTGGACGGTTTTTCCTTCACCGAGCGCTTGCGCGCGGACGACCGTTACCGGCATGTGCCGGTCATAATCGTGACCTCGCGCGAAAAAGACGAGGACAAGCGGCGCGGCATACAAGTGGGGGCCAACGCTTATATCGTCAAGGGAGCCTTCGACCAATCCAACCTGATAGAAACTGTTCGCAGTCTGATCGGATGATTAGTAAGTTAGAAGTTGCTTCTCGGTTTTCTGGCAGAAATATACTTCGTTAACGCAGTTATCCCGTTTACAGGGGCAAAGGAGATATATATGAGCGACATATCCGCAACAATTCTGGTGGTGGACGATGATGAATTCACCGCCGAGCTGACCGGGCTGATTCTTGAATCGGCAGGTTACGAAACCGTGATTGCGATAGGCGGCATGGATGCGCTGGAAAAAATCGCGACCGACCCCTCAATCGGTATTGTATTATCCGATATGAACATGCCGTTCATGGATGGTATCCAGCTCTTTTCCGAGCTTCGTGGACAGGGGTTCAAGCAGGCCTTTGTGCTTCTGACGGGGGAAGATGCCGCCCCTCTGAGATTGGCCCATCCGGATATGGACGCCGTAGTGACGAAGGATGAACA
>JAQTRC010000122.1 GCA_028712665.1 Desulfuromonadaceae bacterium | reverse complement strand
ATGCCGCCGGCCAGCACACCAAGACTCTCCAGCTTCTGGGCATGGAGGAGCTGTCTCTCCATATTCAGCCGTTCCTCTTCGGACCTCTTCCGTTCGGTGATGTCGGTATGGATGCCGACAAGTCCGATGATTTTGCCTTTGGCGTCCTTGTTTGCGTAAGCCCTTAGATGTATCTGCAATACGCTCTTGTCTTTTGCGTACATTCCGACTTCACCGGTCCACTGTATGCCGGACATAATAGTTTTGAACATTTCTCCGGCGACGTTTTTATCCACAAATACATCCGCCGGATTTTGACCGATCTCACCGAACAGCTTGCTGAATGCCTCATTCTGATAGATGTGCTTCCCTTCCGGGGTAGCCATCCCGACAGCATCTGTCGAGTTGTCCACCGATTCCTTGAACAGACGAAGTTCCAGCTCGGCACGTTTACGTTCGGTGATGTCGCGCCAGGTGACGACCCCCCCGACGATGTCGTCCTCTTTGCGGATCGGGAAGGATGAATATTCGACCGGAAAGGAACTGCCATCCCGCCTGAAGAAGAACTCGTCGGAATCGATTACGGGAGCCCCTCCCGTAAAAGAGTTTATGATGCGGCATTCCTCGAAAGGAATCGGCAGACCGTCCGGGGTCCTGTGGTGGATAAGGTCATGCATATTACGCCCCAGAACCTCGCCGATATGGTCGTAGCCGAGCATCTTCAGACAGGATTCGTTGGCAAAGGTGCATAAACCATCATTGTTGATACCGAAAATCGCTTCAACTGTTGAAGACATGATCAGCCGGAGCAGTCCTTCGTTTTCCGCCAAATGCCGCTCAGCCGCCCGCCGTTCGTCGATCTCTTGCAGCAGGCTGGCGCGGAACCGGATGAATTCTTCCGAGGCGCGGAGGTTGTTGAGTTCAAGCCGTTCGTTCTCAAGGGCGAGGAATGATTGGCGCTCTTCGCTGTTGACACGTTGATTGATCTGTAGCAGTTGATGGAGTGCAAAGTCCGCAAGGTAGGGAAGCATGGCGGATGAGACGGTGATCTGAGAAACGAGGGGCGCCGCTTCTTCCGAAGATAGATGATCTCCTTGAATCAGTATCACGCCTGTAAGCCGTGGCAGATGCTGCCCCAGAAACTCCTTGGCGGCCTCAGATGAGGGGGCGTAGAGCGCGAAGGGGGCCCTTCGGAAATCCCGTGCCTGGAATTGGCGACAGAACTTGAAGCCGTCGGGGCAGGGTGTGCAGAGTGAAAAAAGGCGGTCATTCATGGTTTCATCCAAGAAGGCATACAACAATGGTCACGTTGTGGAAGTTGACGGAAGTATAGGTACAGTCCCCGTTCCGGAAGGGGCTGATCTCACCGAAGGAGGGAAAACCGATCAGCGGGATGGAGTACCCCAGATGCTTGAAAAAAGCGGCGAGCTCCTTTTCACCCTTGTCGGCAAGCAGCCACTTCCTGCCGGCGCAGCTGATGATGATCGCCGCAGCGGGGATGAAGCCGAGGGATTCGGGCGCCAAAGCCTGCATCGCGTCCGTCACCCCTCTTGTGACATCATCGCGGGATGCAATACAGACCCGTACAACGGTCCCCTTCTCTACGCTTCCAAAGGTCGTTACCGCACCGCTCTCGTCATGTAAATGTGAAGGTGTCCGGAGGAAGAAGTGCTCGGTCGAGCCTGTCTGGTAGGCTGCCAGCGGGACTATCCCGATGTCCGATTCTCCGAGCGGTTTGCCAAGCTGACCGGCCATGAAGGCCTGGGCTGATTCTCCATTTATTGTGCGGATCTCGCACCCCAGGTTCTCCTCGACTACTCCCCTGTTTCCTATCGGTGTCCAACCGCTGGCGGCGTTGATCGCCATACTGATCTCACCGCAACCGGAGAGCATTGCCACGGTGTCCTCATATTCTTTCCCGTTCAGAAAAACCTTGCTGCTGGTGAATTTGCGGTCGTCACCGGTCAGACCGCCGAAAAAAGCCCCCGGGATCTCTGCCGTAATACCTCCAACAATGGCATGCCCATCGGCCTTTGCGCCATCCGCCAGCACCATGCGGAATACGGGCGTTTCCGGACAGGATGCGAGTATTTTGGCGGCACACGCTCTCGCTGCCGCGAATGAGTCCGCCTGGACCCCCTGTTCGATAGCGGTAGACCATGCCACCCGGCCATCGCTCGATATACCGAGAGCAGTGACGCCATAGTTTTCGGCTCCTGACGTCTCGTAGATGCCATCGCCGGTCCCGCCGAAAACTATGACCGATTCACTGCCGAGCCCGTCATACAGCGCCTCGAAAAAATCCGAGAAATCAGGATCGTACGACATGGAGGCAAACAGCAGGACGACTTCCGGTGAGATCGTGGCGAGGGCCGCGCCGATTTCGAGGCCGGCCCGGTACGGGTCGGTTAGAATACTTTTGGCAGAGAGATATTTCATGGTCCGTACTCCCTTAATCCATTCATTTCAAGCAATGTCCGGTTTGGTTATTGCACCTGACTCAAAAGTTCCCCCGCCCCTTGCGGGAGGGGGTTATGGGGTGGGGGAGTTTGCTACATTTGACTCCGTTGGCAACTTCACCCACCCCTCAATCCCCTCCCGTCAAGGGAGGGGAGGCTTAATGCAAAGACCAGACCGGACAACGCTCATTCATTTCAAGCAATTCCTTTGATTGTCTCTATTAGCACGCTCAACCTGTAGGGCTTCTGTATGAATCCCGCAAGCCCCTTGCCGAGAAACTTCTGTGTGACCTCCTGTTCGTTGAAGCCGCTGGAGATAATCACCTTCACATCCGGTTTGAGTTGTCTGAGCTCCTGGAAACACTTCTCGCCGTCCATGTGCGGCATGGTCAGATCAAGGATCACGAAGCCGATGTCGGGAGTTGACTTGAATATTTCAACCGCCTCCTGGCCATCGTTGGCCGTTATCGGCGTGAAGCCGAGTTCTTTCAGCATTTCCGCACCGATTCCCCGGACTATCTCTTCGTCGTCTACCACCAGCACAGTACCGGAGCCATGCCAGTTATCCCGATGCTCAGAGGCGTTCAACAGTCCGGCGGATTTGCTGTTGGCAGGGAGCAGAATTTTGAAGGTGGTGCCTTTTTCCTGCTCGCTGTAAACTTTTATTGCTCCTTTATGCCCGCGTACAATGCCGAGCACCGCAGCCATCCCCAGCCCCCTTCCGGTGAATTTGGTGGTGAAGAAGGGGTCGAACAGTTTCGACAGCGTTTCCTTGCCCATGCCGCAGCCGCTGTCCGCAATTTCAAGGTAAACGTACAGGCCGTCTTTCAGATTCTCATCCAGCCAGATGTCTTTCAGATAGTTCCTGTCGCACTCCATGCAGCCGGTAGAGATGGCGATCACGCCGCTCTTGTCGCCTATGGCTTCGGAGGCGTTGATGACCAGATTCATGACTATCTGGCGCAACTGGGTGGCGTCGGCCTCGACCGAAGGAAGTGGGGTATGCAGGTTGAAGCGCAACAACGCTTTCTTGGAGATGGAAACCTCCAGCATATGCAGCATCTCCTCCAGCAAGTGGTTCAGGTCAATGTTCTCGACCACGAACTTGCCTTTGCCGGAGTAGGCCAGCATCTGCTTGGCCAGGTCGGCGGCGCGTGCCGCAGCCTGTTCGATCCTGTGCAGATTCTCGATTGCGGGCGATTCCGGATTCATTCGCATCAATGCGAGGTCGGCGTTGCCGATGATCGCCATAAGGATGTTGTTGAAGTCGTGAGCGATCCCGCCTGCAAGCACGCCAAGGCTTTCCAGCTTCTGGGCGTGAAGAAGCTGCAGCTCGAGCTTGTCGCGCTCCTTCTCGGCACGTTTTCGCTCGGTGATGTCCTCCACTACCTCGATGAAGCCATAAGGCTCTTCGTTATCGCCAATGAGCGGCGCGGCAAGGATATGGACCTCCAGGCGGCTGCCGTCGGCGCCGATCCCTGAAGAATAGGCGTGGGAGGGGGCGCCGGTTGACATACAGACCTTGCCGGGACAGTGAGAGCAAGGTTCCGGCTTTTGTTCGAATACCTCGTAGCAGTGCTCGCTTTTGAAGCATTCCGCAGGACGACCGAGCATATCGGCCTGGGTTTTATTGGTCATGATGATGCGGTGATCGAGGTCGATAAGCGAGATGCCGAGCGGGATGTTGTCCACCAGAGTACGGTAGCGCTCCTCGCTCTCCCTGATAGCTGCCTCGACCCGTTTGCGATCGGTTATATCCCGCCAAACAGTGAAGAGCATTGCCTGCCCGGCCTCCTGGATCAGGGTCAGCGAAACCTCGACCGGGAACAGTTCGCCGTTCACACGGCGATGCGTCCACTCGAAGCGGTGCGAACCGTCACGTACCGCAGTGGCGATCATCTCATCGGCTTTTTCCGACGAAAGCCGTCCGTCAGGCTGATATTCCGGAGAGAGGCCCGATGGGTGAGCATTCAAAACCTCATCCTTTCTCCCGGCATGCAGGATCTCCACTGCCGCATGATTGCAATCCACAAAGGTCCTACCTACCAGCAAAAGACTCGGATCTGCCGAATGCTCGAACAGCATGCGGAACTTATTCTCGCTGGCTTTCAACAATATTTCTTTTTGTTTTAGCTCGGTGATGTCGGTCAAGTGCCCGACCAGGCTGATCAGGTTCCCGTTGTCGTCCACGTGCCTCCGCCCCGAGAGATAGCCCCAGAAATCGCTGCCGTCCTTCCGGATATAGTGTTGTTCGGTGGCGATATGATCGATTATTCCTGTAATCAACCTGCGCATCCGGTCGCCGCCGGTGCCACGTTGGTCGGTGTGAAGATGGTCCGGATAGCGGGAACCGATCAGTTCCTCCATTGTGCAGCCGAACATTTCTGCCATGCGGTTGTTGGCGATAACGATCCTGCCGGTCAGATTAACCATAATTATACCGGCCCGGGAGGTTTCAAACAGCACCCGCATCTGCTCTTCCCGCCGAGTAAGCACAAGCGTCGCATTTTTCTGCTCGGTGATATCCGAGAAGAGGACCACGAACTTGTTCCGCTCCGGCGAATAGGCCCGGGCGCGATAGTATCGGTCCAGCTCCTTGACGTAACTTTCAAGTTCGGCCGGTTCTCCGGTTATGCCAACCCGGCAAAAGGTCTCGATCCACTGCTCCTCAATCTGGGGCAGCACTTCCCGCACCGTCCTCCAGATGACCATGTCGCGTGAGAGGCCTGTCATCCTTTCAAAGGCGGGGTTTATGTCAAGATAGCGGTAGTCGACCGGTTTGCCGGCATCGTCGTAAACCACTTCATGCAGTGCAAACCCCTCCTGCATGGTCTCGAACAGGGTGCGAAACTTCTCTTCAGACTCTGTAATGTCAAGTCTCATGCGGGATCTCCGGACAATCGACATAAATACACACAAAATAGCGTTTGAATATACCTTATTACCACCCTAAATCAAGGTATTTAAGAACAGTGCGCCGATTTGGCAACGGGAAATAAAAGAGCCTCTCATATCCTGCTTGCGTACTTCTCAATTGTTGTTTTGAAATCAACTCTCCCGCAGATACTCGCTGATCCCCTCTTTGAATCCTCTCGGCTCAAACCGGAATGTTTTCTTCCAGGCACCGTCACAGACACTCTCCTCAAGCAGCATCTGCAGCTGATCCATCGTAATCGGGAATTGTGGAATGTTTTGCAGGATCGGTATGATACGTTTCATTAATCCCAGCGGAAAGTGCGGTTTGAATGGCTTTGCCCGCCCAATGGCGGCGGCTGTCATATCCAGCAGCTCTTCGTAGCTCAGGCGGTCATTCCCGCAGAGATTGTACTGCTGTCCGACCGTTTCAGGCATTTCAAGCGCCATGGCAAAGCAACGCGCAACATCATCGGCATGGATCGGCTGCAGCCTGTAGCTGCCGCTGCCAATGACCGGCATGACCGGGGCAAGCCTCAGCTGTGCCGCCAGCATGTTGACAAAAGCGTCCTCTGGTCCGAAAATCAGTGAAGGGCGGAAGATGGTCCACTCCAGAGCGCTCGCCCGCACAAGTTCCTCGGCCTCCCATTTGGTCTTATGGTAATCGGAGACAGCATCCGAACGGGTTCCCAGAGCCGACATCTGCAGGTAGCGGCGGATACCGCTCTTTTGGGTTGCAGCCAGAAGGTTCGCGGTGGCCTGGACATGCAGTCGCTCGAAGGTGATCCCCTTCGAGGGGAACTCGCGGATGATGCCGACCAGGTTGATGACGGCATCGCACCCAATAAGATTCTGTTCGAAGCTCTCCGGTAGCGTTATGTCTCCCGTGACCTGCTCGACCTCCTCGCGGGGTCTGCTGCGGCTATGCGCCAGCAGGCGGACTGAGTGTCCACCCGCCTGCAACTCCTTGAGCAGGTGCCCCCCCAGGAAACCTGTACCTCCAGCAACAAATATTTTCATGGCAGATCCTTTCTCTTCATCTCTCTTGTCACTGCTGCTTCTGGATCAGCAGCAGCAGCGTGAGCAGCAGAGGAAAACAGTTGATATAGGGGAAGAGGAGATGTTCAGATCGAAATAGGAAGATAAAAACGAGTGGTACGGGAAAGAGCGCATACCAGAAAGAGGCGGGCGATTCGATAAGGCCGAAGGCGGGAAGGAGCATGGCTGCAGCGGTGAGCGCAACTATCCAGAGCTGCAGGAATGGTGTCCGGACGGTTTTTATTGTTTGGGGGTTGAAAAGCGGGAGAGCGGCAAGGCGGTAATCGTCTTCATGGCGGAGCTGAAAAAGCCAGAAATGAGGTATCTGCCAGAGAAACATCAGACCGGCCAGTATGATGATACGGTAGTCAAAAATGCCGCCTCCGGCCAGAGACCAGCCGATAATCGGCGGGAAGGCGCCGCAGAGGGCGCCGACCGGCAGGGCCAGGGAGGTGCGGCGTTTCAGTCCGGTGTAGACACCCAGATACCAGACCAGGGCTATGGCGCCAAGCAGTGCCGGGAGCAGACCGCCGGCGTTTATCAGCAGCAGAATTCCGGCCAGAATGAGAGCCGATCCGGCAGCTACCGCATCTGCCGGTGTCAGAGCCTTCATCGGAAGCGGCCGCTCTCTGGTGCGCTGCATCCGGCTGTCCAGATCAATCTCCAGCAGCTGGTTCAGGGCCGACCCTCCGGTCGCCAACAACGCCACGCCCGCAAAGGCTGCAACGAGTTTCAGGATTTGAATATCTGAAGGGAACAGCAGATACCCGCCAACGGCTGCAACACCATTAAAGAACGACAGTTTCAGCCGGAACAATCTGGCGAGGAGCGACATCATCTGATTCCCTTTACGAATTCGACAAGCGCCTCAACCTGCGCATCGGTCAGATCAGGATTGGCCGGCATGATCGGCTGGAAACCCTTGACAATTGCGGCTTCCGGCTGCCTGATCGATTCCTTTATATACGCCTCGTCGGCCGTAACGGTCAGCGATTTGCCTTCCTTAATCACATCGACCCGGCTGCCGAAGAGCCCTTTGAAGCTTGGCCCGACGCCCGGGCTGCCGTCCAGTGAGTGACAGCCAAGACAGCCATTCTCCTCGGCCAGTTTCTTGCCGTCGGGCCTCGTTGCCGGCGCGCTGTTTCCGCTATTGTCCAGCCAGACGGCAAACTCCGCCTCCGGCAGCGCCTCGACGGTGGAGATCATCGAAGAGTGCGCCGTTCCGCAATACTGGGAGCAAAACAGGTCATAGCTTCCCGGTTTGTTGGCCACAAACCAGACATGGTTCTTCATGCCCGGCACCACATCCCGCTTGACCCGGAAAGCCGGCAGGAAAAAACCGTGGATGACATCGACCGAGACCAGTTCGACCCTGACCGGCTTGCCGACAGGCACCACCAGTTTGGGGCTGACGGCGCCATTAGCATAGATAAAGCTCCATGACCACATGCGGGCTGTTGCGGTTACCGGCAGGGCATCTTTGGGCACCGTGCGCAGGGTCAGATAGCCGGACCAGCCGTAGTAGAACAT
>JAQTRC010000121.1 GCA_028712665.1 Desulfuromonadaceae bacterium | reverse complement strand
GCCGCCGATGTTATCCACTATTCAAAAGAGATAACTCTGTTCAACGCCTACGGTCCGACCGAGGCATCGGTCTGTTCCGCCATCCACCGGGTTGATCCCGGACGCCTCTATCACGGCTCTATTCCGATTGGCTCCCCGATGGCGAATAGCGAACTGCTGCTGCTCGATGATCGGCAGCAGCTTGTCCCGCTCGGTGTCACCGGAGAAATTTGCGTGGCGGGACCGGGGCTCGCCAGGGGGTATCTCAATAATCCGGAGCTGACCTGCAAAGCCTTTATTCCGCATCCGTTCAAAAATGGCCGGCGGCTCTACAGGACCGGAGATCTGGGCCAAAGGCTTGCAGACGGCTCGGTTCAGTTTCTGGGAAGGAGGGATGATCAGGTCAAGGTGCGCGGCTTCCGGATCGAGTGCGGTGAAGTGGAGCGGGCTCTGCTCAAATTTCCCGCTGTCAGGGGTGCTGCCGTGGTTGCGCAGGGGGAAGGGGCAAACAGGGAGCTGGTCGCGTTTCTGCTGCCGCGAGGAGAGTTGGATCAGACGGAGTTGAAAGCCGGGCTGGCAAAATATCTCCCTTCGTTCATGCTCCCTTCCCGTTTTGTGGCACTTGAAGCATTCCCGCAGAACGCCAACGGCAAGATTGATCGTAAGCTGCTTGCCACTCTTGATATTATTCAGGATTTAACCGGAAGCGGCGGAGAACCCCCTTCAACAGCCATGGAGAAACGTCTGGCCGCCATATGGGAAACGATTCTGGGCCGAAGTGTCGGCTCCAGGCATGTTTCCTTCTTTGATATAGGCGGACAGAGCATAGCAGCCATCAGGGTTGCCGCCGCCATCCGCGAGCAGATTGGCATATCGCTGCCGCTCCCTGCCCTGTTCCATCACGCATCTTTGAGCGGACTCGCACGGGAGTGCGAGCGGACCGCCGCCTTTGCAGAGGGGTTTCAGGAAAATCCCCATCTGCAGCTCAGCCGGGGGAACAGAGCGGATATTTTTGCTTTTCCGCCAATCAACGGCTATCCCATTGCCTACAAGCGTCTTGCCGAACTGCTGGACGATGTCTCTTTTCACGGATTTACTTTTATTGAATCTTCCGATCGTTTGCATCGCTATTCTGAATTGATCGAACGGCTCCAGCCGGGCGGGCCTTTGACGGTTCTGGGATACTCAAGCGGCGGAAATCTGGCATTTGAAATGGCAAAAGAGCTGGAACGGCGTGGCCGGACCGTTTCGAACCTGATTCTGCTGGACAGTTGGAAACGGCTGCCAAACGCCCCGGTCTCCGAAAATCTGCAGGAGTGGGGTGATGAATACTCACCGGACCCGGCGCTTTTCGGAAATTTGTCCGAACTGATGGTGAGCCCCCATATCAGGGAAATTGTCTTCGGCAAGCTGCGCAGCTATCTTGCCTACACCGATTCGCTAACCACGCAGGGCAATATCGGGGGGGTAATACATCTGCTCCGCGTCGGGGATTCAACCCCCCTTGAAGGGCTTTCGCAAGAATGGTACGATCAGACAACGGCGGAGTGCGCCGTTTATGACGTCGGAGGCTCCCATCTCGCCATGTTGAAGGAACCGTGTGTGGCGGAGAACGCCAGGGTTATCAATTCATTCCTTAGTACTGCATCTCCCACAAACCGGCTGACAGGATAAAAAGGATTTATTTCATGATGGTAAGAGAGATTTTAAAATATATGAAATTTGTGACGGCGCTGTTTTTTGTGGTTATTTCTGCCGTTGTAGATGCCTCTGCCGGCGGCTACGCTGCCTCCGGTCAACGTCAGTCTGCAGATATTGCAATGGTGCTCTTTCGGGGGATAACAAGAGCGGAGAACGGTTTTATCGACACCCTCAAGAAATCTCCCGAATTTGACGTGAAGGTAAAAATATTTGATACCGCACAGGACCCTGCGAAACTTCAGGAGGTTATCGGACAGCTTGAAAAAAGCCGTTACCGTCTTATCTATGTTTTCGGTACAACGGTAGCCCAGCAGGTAACGAAAAGAATAAAGAACACACCGATAGTTTTCAATATCGTGCAGCGTCCGATCGAGGCCGGCATAATAAAGGGGTGGAACAGTTCCGGCAACAATGTTACCGGCGCATCCAATTACGTTTCGATGCAGAGCGCCTTCAAAACCGTCGGCATGTTGATGCATATCCATAATCTCGGTTTCATGTACTATGCAAGCGATCCGGCCACCGGCTACCAGAAGACGGATATATTGGAACAACAGCGCAATTTCAGTTTTTCCCTGCTGGACCTCCCTATAGAGAGCAAGGAAACCATTTCCAATACAATCAAGAAGTTGCTTGACGAGAAACCGGAAGCGGTGATGATCCCTTCAGACTCCTTCATAAAGGCCAATGCCGATGCTATCATTCCTCTTCTCAACAAGCACCGGATACCGTCGATAGTTATTATCCCCGAAATGGTCAGGGAGAATGGGGCTCTTCTTGCGCTGGGACCGGACTACTACACGTTGGGAGAGCTGGCGGCTGAAAACGCCATTGAAATTCTAAGAGGGAGAAAGCCATCCGAACTCCCGATAAAACGGGTAACCCATTTAAACCTTGTAATAAACCAGCAAACCGCCGACAAGCTGGGCATAACCATACCATTGCAGTTGCTGCGCCTGTCTGAAATAGTGCGTTGAACGGGGAGAGGCATGATCGAAACAGGTTTTCACTCATTATTTTCTACAGATACCGTTATGATCCTGCGGGGAGTAATTCCCTGTCTGGTCGTGATTTTCATAGGGTATCTGGTCGGCAGGGCCGACAATGCCGAACATGACAAAACCTTTTCCAGCCTGATATTTTTTGTTTTTTCACCCTGCCTGGTTTTTATCGCAATTCATCGGCATACCTTCAAGTACTCCGAAGTCGGGGCCCTGGCTCTTGCCGCTATACTGACGGTTTTGTTTCTTCTCCCTCCGGCGATTGCCGTCAGGCGATTGAACAGGAGAACAGAAAAGGGGTATATGCTCCCGATGCTTTTTGCCAGCACCGGAACTCTTCTTATGCCGCTTGCATACCTCCTGTATGGAAACGAGGGGCTGGCCAAGGCCGCCATGTTTCACCTCTTTTCGTCGCTTTTCTTCTACACATTCGGAACATGGCTTGTAGATCGGCGTATGCAGCCCGGCCGCTTTTTCAGAAACCCGACGTTCTTTGCCGCCACTGTTGGGATGTTGAGCGTCGAACTCCGCCTCCCCCTCTCCGGTTCTCTGGAGGGATTCTTTCGGCTGGTAGAGAGCGGGATCAACATTGTCGGCTACGGAGCGATCCCGTTTCTGTTGCTGAGTTACGGCTATCCCTTCTTCAAGGTTAATCCGGATTCACTCCGGAGAGGATTTTCAGGAGGAGTTGTCAAAATGCTTGCAGGGCCGTTGGCTGCATTCCTGATAGTGCTTCTTTTCAGGCAGATCGGGCTTTTATCGATGACAAAGGGGTATAATATTCTGGACTTTATCGACAGGCGCACTACCGAGGCGGTGATAATACTGGCGGGGGGGATTCCCGCTGCGATCTCCTGTTATTTTGTCAATATCAGGAACAGTCCCGATACAGCGTCGGATTCTCTCGCGATGCTGATAGCCGGCTCCTTTATCGGCGTTCTCTCCATCCCATTTACCCTGTTTATGATAAACCGCTTTATCCTGTCGGCTTGAAGGCGGGCGCTGACGTTTCGCAAAATCAGATGAAGGGTTGCAGATAAAAATGTCCCACGAAATGCTTTTGGTCATCAAAGCGATTGTTCCATCCTTTGCCATCGCTTTTATAGGATATCTGCTCGGCAGATGGGATAATTCCGTTCATCAGAAGACGGTTTCCAACCTTATTTACTATCTCTTCTCACCCTGTCTGATCTTCTCATCCCTCCACAAAAGGGCCTTCGACATAAGAGAATTCACTATAATAGGCGGAGCCGTGCTCTTCCTGATAGTGGCGATGTTCCCAATTGCCGCATATTTCAGAAAGCGCGCCGGTATCGCTGAAAAAGGATACTATCTCCCGATCATATTCATGAGCACCGGAACCCTTTCCCTCCCCATTTCACTACTCCTGTACGGGAGCGAGGGGCTTGCCAAAGCGGTAATGTTTCATATGGTCAATATACTGATCATGTATTCGTTTGGCGGTTATCTGGTCAGTGGAAGCGCAAGCCTGCTTCAGATCCTGAAAATACCGGCCCTCTCTGCGACCGTTATCGCAATTGCCGATTCACAGCTCCCGTTTACAAACGGTTCAGGCCCTCTCTCGCAATTTTTGATAATGTTTGAAAAAATAGTCGAAGTCATCGGGTTTGGGGCCATTCCCCTTCTTATTCTCAGTTTCGGCTATTCTCTGAACGGGTCAAAAATGTCGGATATGAAGGATGGAATTACTGGGGGGGTGTTGAAGATAGTAGGGGGGCCTCTGCTCGCTTTTTTGCTGATTTACGTTCTTCGCACGACCGGCATCGTTCCGGTGGATGGCGGGATGGATGTGCTGAAACTGCTTGATGTCAGAACTACCGAGGCGGTAATTATCCTGAATGCCGCTATGCCGGGCCCGATTATGGCGTATCTGCTGAATGTAAAGTTTGACAACTGCCCGGAGAAAGCCGCAGCCATGCTTACAATGGGAACTCTTGGCGGGATAGTGACCATCCCGATTGTGCTGCAGTTGATCAACATGTTCATTTTCAAGTGATTTATTCTTTGATACTGCGGAATGTAATCAGCGATTGCCGCCGGCCATCCTGACACTCTCGGGTGATTTTCGCAGCATCCACATAAAGAAAGGTCCGGTTACCCCTCCGATTCCAAGGCTGGCAAAGGCGATACCCCATTCTCCGCTTATGCCGGGAAATGGCTGCCAGCCACGAAACGTATCAAGAACCCACCCGAAAACAGTCGGCGAGATCATACCCATGGAGTAGCCGATTAACGACTGCATCCCCATAGCGGCGCCCAGATATCCGGGCGCCACCAGTTCGGTCAGTCCGGTCGAAAAAACCGGTGATTCGGCGACGATCAGATAGCCGTAGACGATTCCCACAGCCAGCGTCAGCCAGAGATTTGTATTTATCAGCCAGCCGAAGGTAAATGAAAGGGCTGCGCTTGCCGACAGGACCAGTGAGATAGTGGCGGTCCGGCCAAAACGGTCGGAAAGCGTACCGGTGATCGCGGTGGAAAACGCCCCGATACCGATCATCACCGCGGCTATGGTTGATGCAAAACCGGTCGCTCTGGATGAATTCACACCCCACCCTATAAGGGCGGATGCCAGAAAAGGCGCCAGCCAGCTGCGCATTCCGTACATCTCCCACATATGTGATCCATACCCCAGAATCATCAGAAGGGCAGGGCGGTTTTTGATGACTTCCCCGGTGTACCCTGCCTCGCTGCAGGCGCGGGGTGCTGGGAGATAACCTTTAAAGAGAGGGAAAGAGAGCAGCGCCCCGCAAAACACTCCGATCGAAGAGAGAATGAAAGCTGTGCGCCAACCGTATGCCTCTGTCAGCAATCCGGTTACGGCCAGGGACAATGAAGCGCCCATCACCAGAGAACCGACATAAATCCCGACGGCTCTGCCCCGTTGCGAAGCGTCGAAACGTTCGGCCACCAGCTTGAGGCCGGGCATATAGGTCCCCCCCATGCCGATCCCGGTCAAAGCGCGAAAAATCATACCGCTGGCAAAATCGTGCGCATGTAATGCGAAGAGCAGGTTTCCTATCGCAGAGCAGAATGCAGAGGTAATGAAAATATGCTTGATGTTGAATCGGTCGGATAGAATGCTGAGGAGGACGCCGGAAGCGATATAGCCGAGCTGGTAGACTGAGAAGATCATGCCGGCCTGGGTGTTGCTCATACCCCATTCCAGGCGGAGAATGGGGAGTACCGCGGAGTAGTTGATAAAGACCAGCATGATGAAGAGTTGGCAGCAGCAGAGCAGGAGCAGCCAGCGCGTGTTTGAGCGGATCACGGGAAAAGGTCGGCGTCCCTGAATGCCAGGCCCGCCATATCCTTGGCCGAAACGTTCGGTTCGGCTCTGAGCGGCCAATTGATGCCCAGATCAGTGTCGTTCCAGGCTATGCAGCGTTCATGTTCGGGAGCCCAGTAGTCGGTGGTCAGGTAGAGGAATTCTGCAACGTCGGAGGTAACGCAGAAGCCGTGTGCAAATCCGGCAGGTATCCACATCTGCTGTTTGTTTTCAGCCGAGAGGAGCGTTCCGAACCATCCGCCAAAGGTAGGAGAGCTTTTTCTGATGTCCACCGCAACGTCGAACACTTCGCCGGTTATCACGCGAACAAGTTTCCCCTGCGGTTGTCTGATCTGATAATGAAGCCCGCGCAACACCCCCCCTGATGATCGCGAGTGGTTGTGCTGTACAAAACGGACATCCAGGCCGGTAATATCACGCCAGGCACGTTCGTTGAAGCTCTCAAAAAAGAAACCACGCTCATCGCCGAAAACTTTCGGCTCCAGAATCAGGATATCAGGGATGGTTGTTGGAATAATATTCATACATTTTCCGATAGTTATGGTTCAGAATGGTCGCTACTAGGATTTGCAGGCTGAAGACTGAAGGAAAAAATCTTTGTATTCAGCAAGGTTATTTAGTTATTTATTCTAGAAACCTTCAGACTTCAACCTAAACACCTGAGTGGTTAATCAGGTTAATTGATTCCTGGCGACGTAGGCGGTACTCCGCTGCTCGGCAAAGGTGAGGTGAGTCATCATTGCCGAGCGAGCCGCTTCGGCATCCCTGGACTTGATCGCTTCAAAGATGTTGCGGTGGTGCTGGTAGAGCTGGTGGTGATCTTCGCCGGTGATATACACCGCCCGCCAGACACTCTGCTGAAACTCCTTCATCGCGTCGAACAGGCTCTGCATCAAGTGCAGCCATACTATATTGTGGGTCGCGCGGGCAATGACGATGTGGAAGTTTGCGTCAAGGTCTTCGGACGGCTTCAGGCCTTTAAGATTGCGTTCCATTCCGGCGACAAGTTCGTCCATCCGGCGGAGATCCTCAGGGAGCGACCGTTGCGCCGCATAATATGCGGTCCAGGACTCCATGCACTTGCGTACTTCGATTACGTCAAGCGCACGATCCTGTTGTGTCCGGATCAGTTCACTCAAGGGGTTGCCGGAAGTAGTTTCCACCAGCGACATTACCACCGTGCCGCCACCCTGGTATGACGTGACCAGCCCGGCGGAAGCGAGGACATTCAAGGCCTCCCGCACCGAGGGGCGCGACACGCCGAACATCTCGGCCAATTCGCGCTCTGGGGGCAGTTTGTCTCCGGGGGAAAACTCGCCGGCAAGGATCGAGGAACGGATTTGATCGGCAATCTGGCTGGAAACCTTCTTCGGTTTTATCGGTTGAAATAACATAGCTTAGTTCCAATCAGAAAGGGGTGTCACAAACGGCACCCCTTTCTTTTATATTATTTCTTACATTACTGCAACATGCACGATGTCACGCATCCATCTGTTTGAGTCAGGGAACTTCTAAGGGGCCGCGTCTAAACTTTTTACTTTGTGTAATGTTGTAGACTCGACCCCTTTACTTTTCTCCCGTCCGGTTGAGAGAATTGCTGGATGTGTTGAAGTTTCAATAAGCCGACCAGTTACATATTTATGTAAAACACTGGCTATCAACGTCTGATAGGGCATACCTTCTTCTGCTGCCCGCGTTTGAACATCCTCTAGGTCGCGAGATGAAAGCCGAATGTTGATTCGCTTGTCTTTAGTAAGTGTAGCCGTGGCACTTGCCGCGTAACGTGCTATTTCTTCCTTGAGGTTTGGCACAGACTGCCATTCTCCCTTTTCGAAGGAGGTAAGGATATCATCTTCATATTTTAATTCTTTAGCTTTCATAGCTTTTTTCCTCTGTTAGATATTTATTTGTGGCATTTCGACTTGGTATTATCGTCTTCAGAAATATTTCTTTGTCACTCTCGACGAAAGGTATCAAGTATGCGTAACCTCGAATCCGAACGACAAAAATTCGCTGATTTGGGTATTGCTCTCTGTTTGGGTGTGAAACAACATCGAGAATCGCACCATGAGACATGGCGGCCAATACTTCCTCAAAAGAGA
>JAQTRC010000029.1 GCA_028712665.1 Desulfuromonadaceae bacterium | reverse complement strand
GTATTTTATTTTCGTGCTCATAAATCGCCTTTCCTTTCCGCCAATATCCGGCGCCAAAAATACGGATCACGTTATTTCGATAAGTAAATCGTACTGTGAGTATCCCGTCACCGGACTTGCCAAAGCAGTAGTAACGCATTTCATCGTCGCCGTGGTTCACGTCTTCGGCGATGACACGATGGGGATCGGAAAAGGCACATTGAGCTGACACAAATGAGACCCCATGCTTTTGCTGGTTTTCATGATCCTTCTTCGAATCCCATTCAAAATGCGCAAATGTCATACGATTATCTTATCAGGAATCAAAGCAATAAGCCATACTATTGTATGGCTTATTATATTTTGATATACGGCTGTAAGTGGCATTTTGTACCCCTTAAGTTTTGACTTGCTTCTGGTTCCTATGAGCCAAGGCGGCGCCGATGAAGGCGCGGAAAAGCGGGTGCGGAACGAGGGGTTTGGACTTGAACTCCGGATGAAACTGGCACGCCAGAAACCAGGGGTGATCCGCGATCTCTACCAGTTCGATCAGATCCTTCTCCTTGTATACCCCTGACAGTACCAACCCTTTTTTTGTCAGAACATTCCGGTAACTGTTGTTGAACTCGTAACGATGGCGGTGACGCTCCGATATCTCGGTCTCATTGTAGGCTGCATGCGCCAGCGTTCCTTTGGTTATTGAACAGGGATAGGCCCCGAGGCGCATGGTCCCCCCCTTTTTGCTGACGGCTTTCTGATCCTCCATCAGGTGAATAACCGGGTCGCCACCCTCGGGGCGGAACTCTCTCGAGCAGGCCTCCTTCAGACCGCATACATTGCGCGCATATTCGATCACCGCCATCTGCAACCCGAGACAGATGCCGAAAAAAGGTATCTTTTTTCTTCGGGCGAACTCGATTGACATTACCTTTCCTTCAGTACCCCGCTCACCGAATCCGCCCGGCACCAGTATACCATCCACATCGTCAAGGTGACCCTCAACACCGTCAAGTTCGACCTTCTCGGAATCAAGATATTTCAGATAGACCCTGCAGTCATTTGCTATGCCGCCGTGGGTCAGGGCCTCTGCCAATGACTTGTACGATTCGGTCAGATTGACGTACTTGCCAACGATAGCAATACGCACCTCGCCATGACTGGGGTGGCGCAATTTTTCCACTACATCCTGCCAGTGGGTCAGATCGGGCGCCTTCGTCCAGATATTGAGCTTTTCTACGACCTGATCGTCAAGATGCTCCTTGTTGAGCGCCTGAGGAACGGCGTAGATGTGCTCGGAATCCACAACCGGAATGACGTCGTTTTCTGCCACGTTGCAGAAGAGTGCGATCTTCTTTTTCATATCATCCGGCAGATCACGTTCACTGCGGCAGAGCAGAATATCCGGCTGAATACCTATCTTGCGCAACTCCATGACCGAATGCTGTGTCGGCTTGGTTTTAAGCTCGCCGGCGGTACGGATGTAGGGAACCAGCGTGACATGGATGTAGAGAGCATTTCCGTGACCTCTATCGAAACGGAACTGGCGGATAGCCTCCAGAAACGGCAATGATTCGATGTCGCCAACTGTTCCGCCCACCTCGACAATGGCTACATCGGCGCCCTTGGCATTTTCGATAATCTTGAGCTTGATCTCGTCGGTAATGTGCGGGATTACCTGCACCGTCCCTCCCAGATAATCGCCGCGGCGTTCCTTGGAGATGACCGAGAAATAGACCTGACCGGTCGTGAAATTGCTTTTCTTTGAAAGGATCGCACTGGTGTAGCGCTCGTAATGTCCCAGATCAAGGTCGGTTTCGGCGCCGTCGTCCGTGACGAACACCTCTCCATGCTGAAATGGTGACATGGTGCCGGGATCAACGTTTATGTAAGGATCCAGCTTCTGCATGGTCACACGCAAACCTCTGGCCTCCAGCAAAGCGCCCAGCGAAGCTGCAGCGAGCCCTTTGCCGATCGATGAAACTACACCGCCGGTGATAAAGATAAATTTGGTTTTCATGTCAATTTGCTCCTGAATATAGAAAGGGCTTGTAGCTTTTTAAGCGTAAGTTCTTATTTTGCAACAGAGTTCCAACTCCTCTTGTGAAAGGGAAGTCAATCAAAATCCATGAGAAAACAGAGTTATCAGCAGTTTATGTCTGCATCTGCTGATAGCGCAGCTGCGCCTTGGCCAGATCATCCGGTGTGTCCACGCCTAGCGACTCGAATTCGGTTTCGACCACCCTTATCCTCACTCCATTTTCGAGAGCCCGCAGCTGTTCGAGCTTCTCGGAGATTTCGAGGAAAGTGGGCGGCATGGAGGCAAATTTTAGTAGAAAGTCACGCCGGTAAACATAGAGGCCGACATGTTTGTAGCAGCGCAGTTTCCCGCAGCAAAAGGATTCGTCCTTGAGGTCCTTCCACTTGTCGCGGAAAAACGGCAGTGGAGAACGTGAAAAATAGAGGGCATTGCATAGGTTGTCCGTCACTACCTTGACAACATTGGGAGAGAGAAAATCATGGAGACTCTTGATGCGGGTTTTGAGGGTGCCCATTTGGAGGGCGCTCTCCTCCAGAAACGGCTGAATGGCCTGATCGATCATGTCAGGACAGATAAGAGGTTCATCTCCCTGAACATTGACTATAATATCCGAATCAAGCGAGGCTGCAACCTCTGCGAGGCGATCGGTGCCGGTCTCGTGGCTGGCGGAGGTCATAATCGCCTCGCCGCCGATCTGATGCACCGCATCGTATATACGCGGGTCATCGGTAGCCACTATTGTTCGTGAAACCAGCTTCGCCCGGGCGGTACGCTCATAAACATGCTGGATCATCGGCTTGCCGCCGATCTCGGCCAGAGCCTTGCCAGGAAAACGTGTCGACGCGTAACGGGCTGGTATTACCGCTGTAATTTTCATGCCGAGGCACCTTATCTTGGGGGTAGTTAGAAAGTTTTACGGTGTCCTGTGGTAGGACGTATCAAGCTACCTTAAAAGCCCCAGAGTGTCAAGATGCGAACAACTATAGTTTAAAATCATTGATCGTAGAGATCACATAATCCTTTTGAGCCCCATCCTTCAGCTGACAGCAAAAACAGTTATTGAACGGGTCGAGACCGCTCGGCTTGCCATCCGCGCCAAAACCCGCAAAAAGCCAGCCGCCAGTCTCCTTGCGACGTTTGTCCTTCTGCATAAGCACCACCATGTTCTTGGGACCATCCTGAGCCGGGTTATCCTTGATATTATAAAATTCAACTACTATACGGCTCCCTTCAGAAAATTTATTGCCCGCCCGGTAACCCTGCATCGCCTTTTTGTCGGCATATATGTAGTGAATACCGTAAAAGAGCGATTTTTTATCAGTGACAACCTTTCTTTCGCTCTTCTGCCAGGAGGCATACCCCTTTGGAACAGCTTGCGTTGCGGCGTATGAAACAACCGTACAGAACATGAGACAACTGATGAAGCCAAGCATGACCATTTTCACCGGAAAACCTCGCAAAATTGAATTTTTGCCACTATAGCAGGAGTATTGATTTTTGTCATCAACAAGGCATCGCCGGAAGCCGGAGCCGCTGCAAAGACCAGGATACCTGCCGAGCCCGGGAGGTTCATTAACAGGTTAATATATTGACCTTACGGCAAGAGTGGAGTAATTTGAGCCTCCAAGCTCAGGAATCAGAGGTCAGTTATTACTATGCAGCGCCCGTCATGGGATCAGTACTTCATGGACATCACCCGCCTTGTGGCTACCCGCTCAACCTGTCTGCGCAGGCAGGTGGGCGCCATAATGGTCAAGGAGAGGAATATCCTGGCCACCGGCTACAATGGGGTACCTTCCGGCATAAGCCACTGCGACGCCGTCGGCTGTCTGAGGGAAAGACTGAAAGTCCCCTCCGGAGAGCGGCATGAACTATGCCGGGGTTTGCATGCCGAGCAGAACTCCATCATCCAGGCGGCCCGTCACGGTATAAACATTGATGGCTCGACGCTGTACTGCACCACAATGCCCTGTATCATCTGCACCAAAATGTTAATCAACGCCGGCATCAAAACCGTTATTTACGCCGAAGGTTATCCCGACGAATCGGCTCGTGAAATGATCTCCGAAAGCGGTATCACGGTCATTCACTTTACTCCCGGCAACGACGGACTTTCCTCGTGAAATGCCCTTTCTGCAACAATATTGACAGCAAGGTGGTAGATTCCCGCCCGGATAAGGGAGGATCTACAATTCGCCGCCGGCGCGAGTGCGAGCAATGCGCCAAACGCTTCACTACCCATGAGCGGATTGAAGAAATGCTCCCGCAGGTATGCAAAAAGGATGGAAGGCGAGAACCGTTCGATCGGTTGAAGATTATCAACGGGATCGTAAAAGCGTGTGAAAAGCGCCCCATTTCCAAAACGGACATTGAACTGGTGGTAGACCGGCTGGAAGCCAGACTTCAGGAATCGGCCGACCGGGAGATTTCTACCACAACTATCGGAGAATGGGTGATGAAGGAGCTGCACGGAATGGATGAGGTGGCCTATGTCCGTTTCGCCTCGGTCTACCGTTCGTTCCGGGATATCAGCGAGTTTATGCAGGAACTTCAGGAGCTGTTGAAGAAATGACCGCCACCGACACAAAACGGATGAAGCGCGCTCTGGCTTTGGCCCGCAAGGGGGTTGGAAAGACATCTCCCAATCCGGCGGTTGGATGCGTGATTGTCAAGGATGGCAAAATTGTCGGTGAGGGATGGCACAGGGAGGCGGGGGGGCCCCATGCCGAAGTGCATGCCCTGGAGCAGGCAGGCGAAGCAGCCAGAGGGGCGGATCTGTACGTCACGCTGGAGCCATGCAGCCATACCGGCAAGACCCCTCCCTGCAGCGACGCGCTGATCCGGGCCGGGATCAGGAGGGTAGTGGCCGGCATGAGAGATCCGAACCCGGAAGTTAACGGCAGCGGATTAAAGTCGCTCTCAGATGCCGGTATTGAGACGATATGCGGGTTTTTGGAGGAGGAATGCCGTGCCATCAACCCTGCATTCATAAAGCACGTCACCACCGGGATGCCATTCGTCACCTTTAAATGCGCGATGACCCTGGATGGGAAAATCGCAACAGTTACCGGCGATTCCCGCTGGATCAGCTGCGAAAAGTCGAGGCGATACGCGCATACGATGCGGGCTGCACGCGATGCAGTCATGGTCGGGGTTGATACGATTATTGCCGACAATCCGCAATTGACGGTTCGTCACGTCAAGGGGCGCAATCCTGTGCGGATAATAGTCGATACTCGCCTTAGAACTCCGGAGAGTGTTGCCGTCATTGAAGGGAGTTCTGCGAATAGCACCCTCATTGCCACCACTGAAAGCAGCCCCACCGTGCATTTGCGTTACACTCAACGGGGAGCATCCATTATTGTCTGCGAAGAGTTGGAGGGACGCGTATCCATGCCGGACCTTCTTCAGAAACTCGGGAGAATGGGTATTCAATCCATCCTCCTTGAAGGTGGCAGCCGGTTGGCTGGCGACATGCTAAAACATTCCCTTATAGACGAATTTGTACTTTTCATCGCACCGAAGATACTAGGGAGTGACGGTTTTGCTCCGTTTGCCCTGCACGGAATCACAAGCATTGACAATACTTTCAAACTCTCTTTTGACAATGTAGCAAAGATTGGCCAGGATCTGATTATTCATGCCTATCCGGAGAAGACAACATGTTTACCGGCCTGATTGAAGATACCGGTCGTGTGACCTTGTTTAATCACCGTGGCGAAGCCGGGCTCCTCAAGGTTGAATCGACTCTTCCGATGGAAGAAATCGGCATAGGAGATTCGGTGGCGGTCAACGGTGTCTGCCTGACTGTTACCGAAAAGGGGGGACGGGTAGTTACCTTTGACGTATCGCCGGAAAGCATCGCCCGAACCACTATCGGCAAGCTGCGGAGCGGAAGCCGTGTCAATCTTGAACGGGCTCTCAAGCTGGGAGAACGGCTCGGAGGGCATATCGTCAGCGGGCACATCGACTGCTGCGGGGAGTTGACCCGAAGTGAGAACCGCTCCGGCAACCGCCAGCTTCATTTCACTCTGCCGGTTGAACAGACCCGCTATCTGGTGGAAAAAGGGTCTGTAGCCATCGACGGTATCAGCCTGACCGTCAACACACTCTCGAAGGAAGGTTTTTCGGTAAACATCATCCCGCACACCTTAACCAACACAACACTGGAACAAATCCGCAACGGCGACGAGGTCAATATCGAAACCGACATCATCGGAAAGTATCTGGAACGCCTGCTTCAACCGTGGCAAACAGGCGGAGGTCTGAGCATGAAGACCCTCGCGGAGAATGGATTTATCTGATTGCGAGTAACACAATTAGGTTGATAGGCTGAAGACTGAAGGAAAAACCTTTGTGTTCAGAACTTTTTTGTAGCGAAACTTTTTTCTTGTAACCTTCAGCCTTCAGACTAAATACCTGAGTAGCTTCAAATTAGAAAGGCAACCAATGTCCGTATCAACGATAGAAGAAGCAATTGAAGATATCCGCCTGGGAAAGATGGTCATACTGGTGGATGACGAAGACAGAGAAAACGAGGGCGATCTAACGCTGGCGGCAGAGGCGGCAACGCCGGAGAACATCAACTTCATGGCAAAGTTTGGCCGAGGTCTGATCTGCCTGACTCTGACTCCGGATAAATGTGATGAGTTGGGTCTGCGCCCCATGGTGCGCGACAATACATCCCCCTTCGAAACCGCCTTCACGGTTTCGATCGAAGCCAAGCATGGCGTCACTACCGGCATCTCCGCCGCCGACCGCGCCCACACAGTTCTGACCGCGGTGGCCGACGGCGCCAGCGCCAGAGATCTGGTAAGTCCCGGCCATGTCTTTCCGTTACGGGCTCGGAAAGGTGGAGTTTTGGTTCGCTCCGGCCAGACCGAGGGTTCGGTTGATCTGGCGCGGCTGGCTGGATTGAAGCCGGCCGGCGTAATCTGCGAGATCATGAATGACGACGGCACAATGGCGCGCATGCCGCAATTGAAACTGTTCGCCAAAGAGCACGGCCTGAAGATCTGTACCATCGCCGATCTGGTAGCCTATCGTCTTAAAAACGAGCGGCTGGTGCGAACCGTTGCCGAGGCTCGTTTGCCATCGACGTTTGGAGGAGAATGGCTGGCGATCGGCTTTGAGAACGATATCGACAAGTTTGAGCATATTGCACTGGTAAAGGGAGTACTAAAAAAAGGTGACCCGGTACTGGTCCGGGTTCATTCGGAGTGTCTGACCGGCGATGTCCTGGGCAGCCAGCGCTGCGACTGCGGCGCACAGCTGCACCAGGCCATGGAGCAGATAGCCAAGGAAGGCACCGGCGTAATCTTGTACATGCGCCAGGAGGGACGCGGCATCGGCCTGGTCAACAAGCTGAAAGCCTATGAGCTGCAGGACAAGGGGCGAGACACGGTCGAAGCCAATCTGGAACTGGGCTTCAAGGCGGACCTGCGCGACTACGGCATAGGCGCCCAGATACTTCTCTCGCTCGGCATCACCAAGATCCGCCTGCTGACCAACAATCCTAAGAAGCTGATCGGACTGCAGGGGTATGGCATTGACATCGTCGAGCGTGTCGCAATCGAAACCAAAGCTACATCCACCAACCGAAGCTATCTAAATACCAAGAAAAACAAGATGGGGCACCTGCTGGAGAACCTCTGATGCGGATACTGCTCCACACCTGCTGCGGCCCCTGCGCCCTCTATCCTCTAAGATCCCTCCGTGCTGCCGGTCATGACGTGACCGGCTTTTTCTATAATCACAACATACATCCCTACCAGGAGTACGTCCGCCGCCGTGACACCGCCCTGCAGATGGCCGCTCAGGAAGCGCTGCCGCTGATCATGCACGACGAATACGATCTTGAGGGTTTCTTGTCAAACGTAGCTGCAGAGCCGGATAAGCGTTGCAGCTACTGCTATGCGTCGCGTCTCAAGGCTGCGGCCCGCGTCGCCGCAAAAGAGGGTTTTGACGCCTTCACCGCCTCGCTGCTCTACAGCAGATACCAGCGGCACGATGAGATCAAAAAGCTGGGAGAACAGATCGGAAGTGAGTTCGGGGTGGCATTTGACTACCAGGACTTCCGCACCGGCTGGCAGGAGGGGATCAGGCTTTCAAAGGAAGCGGGTCTTTATCGCCAGCAGTATTGCGGCTGCATCTACAGCGAGAAGGAGCGGTACCTGACAAACGACAAGCAATAATGATTCTCAACCTTCAACCTTCTTTATCCTACTCCTCCCCGCTATCAAGCCCGAACTTGGCCAGACGGTAACGGAACGAGCGGAACGACATCCCCAAGAGTTCGCCCGCTTTTTTCTTAGCCCCTCCGGTCATCTCCAGCGCCTTGAGCAGATACTTCTTCTCCAGTTCCTCCAGCAGCGGTTCAAGCAGCATGCCGCCGTCCGGTATTTCGACATTGACCGTCAGGCATGGAATCTTGCCGACCAGCAGCTGTTTGGGCAGGCTGGTTTCAGAAATGACTGCAGGATTAATGATCAGGCTTCGTTCGATGCAATTTTCCAGTTCGCGTATATTTCCTGGAAAAGGATAATTCATGAGCGCTTTCAGAGCGCCCGGAGTAACCGACACGGAAGCACTCTGCCCGTTTCTTTTATATTTTCCACAGAAATGCTCAACCATAAGAGGAATGTCCTCTATACGCTCCCTGAGAGGCGGCATAAGCAACTGCACAACATTGATCCGGTAAAACAGATCTTCCCTGAATGAATTTTCCCGGACCTGGCCTTCCAGGTCACGATTTGATGCGCAGATGATTCGAACATCGGCCTTACGGGTCTGGGAGCAGCCGACCCGCTTGAATTCCCTCTCCTGCAGCACACGAAGCAGTTTGGTCTGAAGCAGCAACGGCAGTTCGCTGATCTCGTCCAGAAACAGCGTCCCCCCTTCGGCCTGTTCAAAGAGGCCGGGGCGGTCGCTGACAGCCCCGGTAAATGAACCTTTCTTGTGTCCGAACAGTTCACTCTCGATAAGATTTTCCGGGATGGCCCCGCAGTTTACGGCCACAAAAGACTTTGATTTGCGTTGGCTGCAGCTGTGCACCGCCCGGGCGGCAAGTTCCTTCCCTGTGCCGCTTTCGCCAAGGATCAGCACATTGCTCTGGCTGACGGAAACTTTCTGGATCATGTCAAATAGCTCCCGCATCTTCAGACTTTTGCCTATTATTCCGCAAAAACCGTTCCGCTCACGGACATCAATTTTCAGCAGTCTGTTCTCGCGCTTCAGCCCCTGTTTTTCGAGGGCATTTATTACCAGCTGTTTGATCTCTTCGATTTTGAACGGCTTCGCGATGTAATCGTATGCACCGAGTTTCATCGCTTCTACAGCCTGTTCGGCGGCTGAGAAGGCGGTTATCATGAGTACGCCGGTTTCCGGGGAGAGCTGTTTGATACGGGAGAGCAGCTCTATCCCGCTCAAGCCTGGCATGTTTACATCAGACAACACCAGATCAAACAGGGACAACTCCATCAGTCGCAACGCTTCCTCGGCACTTCCGGCAACCGACACGTCGTATCCCTCCCGCTCCAGCAGGATAGACAGAAATTCCCGCATGCTCAATTCATCATCGACGACCAGTATTTTTATCTTCATAACTACTGCTCCTTACCTTCAACCTTCAACCTTCGCCCCTCATCCGACCCTTCTCAACCCATCGGCAATCTTGATCCTGACCGCCCTCCATGTTGGAAAAAGTGCGGCGACAATTCCCACCAGAAGGCAAAAGAGAACATCCAGATAGAGCGTCAAATTGTCCACCTGAAATACCGGGAGGAAATTCCCCATCACCTCACCGAATTTACGGGACACCGGGAAGGTAAGCAGAATCCCTATGCATCCACCGGTAAGGGCTATGAACAATGATTCGCCGAACACCATGCCGGCTATGTGATATCCATGGAAGCCCATCGCCTTGAAGATGGCATATTCACCGATTCTTTCGCGGGCGGTCATGGCCATTGTGTTGGCAACAACTATCATAATAATGATAATGACCACGAATGAAACAATTTGAATAGCGACGACTATCGCTTCGGTCATCGAGATGAAACTGAGCTGGAATGCCTTTTCGGTTTCTGTAAGTGTCTCGGCCAGTGAATTTTTAAAGGTTGAATCGACCGCCAGCGAGACCTCCGCCGCCGACTGGGGGTTTTTGAGGCCGATCAGATATATGCCGGTCTGGTCGGCACGTCGCGGGATTGTCTTTTTGAGCGTCTCATTCAGATATGCCCAATGGAAAAAGAACTGGGATTCATCGGTAGATTTTTCGGCTCCGGTATAGATTCCGCGCACGACAAATTCCCAGTTGCCGGGGAATATGGTCCCCTTGAGCGGGACAGCGTCACCTATCTTCCAGCCAAAGCGCTCGGCCAGTTTTTTACCGACCAGACACCCCTTGCGGTCCAGGATAAAGGCCCGCTTTTCATCCGGATTGAGGAGTAATTCGGGATAGAGTGCGAGGTAGCTCTGAGGTTCGATAGCAAAATTCGGAAAAAAATTCTTTTCGGTAACAAAGACCCCACCAAACCAGTTTGCATACGACACGCCAGACACCCCTTCAATCCGCCTGATTCTCTCCTGATAGGCTATTGGAAGCGAGAAGACCAAAGAGACGGCATTTCTGGTTATAAGACGCGCGGCAGATGAGGAATTGACGCCGGCATACCAGGCGCCGACAACTGTTTGTAAGAGTCCGAAGGCCAGGATGGCAACGGTAATGCCAAGAATGGTGAGCAATGTACGCAGAGTATGTCTGAAGGCATTTCTGGAGAGAAGCTTAAGTAGAAACATCGCTGAACAGACCCTTTTCAAGATGCCTGATAATATGAGCCTTTTCAGCGGCTCTCGGATCGTGGGTTACCATGATGATGGTCTTTCCGAACTCGGCGTTCAGGCGCGCCATCAGGCTTAATATCTCCCCGGCAGAAACCCGGTCGAGATCTCCGGTCGGTTCGTCGGCGACTAAAATGGTGGGGTCGGTCACTATGGCGCGTGCGATGGCCACCCGCTGCTGCTGACCTCCTGAAAGTTGGGAAGGATAATGTTCCGTCCGATCCGACAGACTGACAACGGAGAGAGCTGTCTCGACATGCTGACGCCGCTCGCGGCGTGAAAGCGGTGTCAGGAGGAGAGGAAGTTCAATGTTCTCATATGCTGTCAGAACAGGGATCAGGTTGTAGAACTGAAAGATGAAACCGACGTGCGAAGCTCTCCAACCGGCCAGCTCCGCTTCGCCAAGAGTTGCAATATCCACCCCGTCCACAACGATCGAACCGCTGTCAACCGAGTCAATCCCGGCAATCAGATTCAGTAATGTTGATTTACCGGAACCGGATGGTCCCATTAATGCCAGAAACTCACCCCTGGCTATATCGAATGAAATCTCCTCAAGCACCGGCACCGGCTGATTGCCCCGGTGATAGGACTTTGTTACCGCTTTGATTGAGACAATTATCTCCTGCTCCCGGGGCATCACTTTTTCTCCGGGAGCGATATCTTGGAGCCGTCTTTAAGTTTGTCCAAAGGTTTGAGTGCCAGCTTGTCGCCGGAGTTAACGCCGCCGACCTCAACCAGATCCCCCAGTTTCGCTCCACGGGTGATCGGGGTGAATACGACCCGGTCACCTTTTACCATGTAAACCCCTTCGCGCCCTCCATGGGTCACAATGGCAGCCGGATTAACCACGATGCGCGCATTTTCATCCTTCGGTAACGCCTCCCGCTGCAGAAAAGCCACCCTGGCGCTCATCTCCGGGAAAATCCGTTCGTCGCGCTGCAGAAAACGGACTTTGACCATAACCGAAGCTTTGCTTCTGTCAGCCGTCGGTACGATGGTATGCACAGCCGCCCGAAAGCGGCTGCCAGGCAGGGCGTCCAGGGTGATCTCACACGGCTGCCCCTCCTTTACCTGAAACAGATTCGATTCCGACACATCCGCCTCAACCTGCAGCGAGCCAAGATCGGCAATGGTGAATACCGACGCCTTGGCATTGGCCGCAGCCCCCAAAGGTGTGATGATATCGCCTACATCAGCATTTTTCGTAAGCACGACCGCATCAAAGGGAGCCCGGATCAGACTGTAATCAAGGTTGACTTTTGCGCCCTGCAGTGAAGCTGACGCGCTACGGATTCCGGCCTCCGCGCCTGCAGTTGCAGCGGCGGCGCGCTTGTACCTGGCTTCGGCAACGTCATATTCGGCCCGGGATACGATCCCCTGTTTAAGCAGATCATTCTGTCGGCGGAAATTCTGTTCGGCATCGACCAGTTCCGTCCTGATCTGATCAAGAGTTGCTTTGGAGTTCTGAAGAGCGGCCTCGGCCTGGCGAACAAAGGCTTCAAGATCCTTGTTCTCAAGCCGGGCGATAATCTGCCCGCCGGTGACCTTGCTACCCTCTTCGACTCCTATCCATTCCAATCTGCCGGTTATTTTTGATGCAACCGCCGCCTTACGCTGCGCCACTACATAACCGCTTGAATTCAGAACAGTGAACGATTGCGTAGGGAAAAACAGACTCACTCCGGTCGTCTCAATTACGACGGAACGACTGCGGAAGAAGAGGACGGCTACCGAAAAAAGGAGAATGACTATAACAGCGATAAATATTTTTCGCTTCTGTGGGAGCCTGGCATCTCTTTGGGGGAGCTGTCGTGACTTGTCGATTGTTAATTTATCGAGAGATTCTATCGGCATATCCAACCTTTTATAAACAGAGTCAAGCGTTACAAAGTGCCATTTTTTGTCATACCACTTTTATCATTTAATTGAAAGCTCCAAAGAAGATTCCTTATTTCAGAGAGGCCGGGACGAAACATTATTTCGTGGCGCAGCTGTTATTTTGAAAATTTTATGGTATACAATTTAAAAATCATCGTGGAGATGCCATCTCCGGACAAAAATATTCCATGCAAGGGGGCAGTAATGAGTGAAATCGTAGATGTATACGCCAGAGAAATTCTTGATTCCCGTGGGAATCCGACTTTGGAAGTTGAAGTGTATCTTGAGTCCGGCGCTTTCGGGCGTGCAGCTGTTCCCTCAGGAGCATCCACCGGCGAACGCGAGGCACTGGAGCTGCGCGACGGCGATAAATCACGCTATCTTGGCAAGGGTGTCCTCAAGGCTATCGACAACGTCAACAATCAGATTGCCGATGAATTGATCGGGATGGACGCCGATGACCAGGTCGGCATCGATATGAAGATGCTGGAACTGGACGGCACCGAATACAAGAGCAATCTTGGCGCCAATGCAATTCTCGGCGTATCTCTTGCGGTAGCCAAAGCTGCCGCAGAAGAATCCGGACTGCCGCTCTACAAATACATCGGCGGAGCCAATGCCCGGGAGCTGCCGCTGCCGATGATGAACATCCTGAACGGCGGAGCACATGCCGACAACAATGTAGATATTCAGGAGTTCATGATAATGCCGGCCGGGGCAAAATGTTTTGCCGAAGCGCTACGGATGGGAGCCGAAATATTTCACGCCCTGAAAAGCGTCCTGAAAGGGAAGGGATACAACACATCCGTGGGTGACGAGGGGGGGTTCGCTCCCAATCTGAAATCCAACGAAGAGGCGCTGCAAGTTATCATGGAGGCGATAGTCAAGGCGGGCTACAAGCCGGGCGAGGATGTGCTTCTGGCACTGGACGTCGCATCGTCCGAGCTTTTCAAGGATGGAAAATACACCCTGGAAAACGAAACCCAAAAAGTCAAGACTCCGGCCGAGATGGTAGACTTCTACGAAAACCTGGTCAACAAGTACCCGATCATTTCCATTGAAGACGGCATGGCCGAGAACGACTGGGACGGCTGGAAACTTATGACCGATCGTCTTGGCAGTCGCATCCAGATCGTCGGCGACGACCTGTTCGTCACCAACCCGAAGATTCTGAAAGAAGGTATCCAGAAGGGGATTGCCAACTCGATCCTGATCAAGCTCAACCAGATCGGGACACTGACCGAGACTCTGGAAGCGATAGAGATGGCAAAGCGGGCGGGATACACCACCGTTATCTCGCATCGCTCGGGCGAAACCGAGGACACCACACTGGCCGACCTGGCTGTGGCGGTCAACGCCGGACAGATCAAGACCGGCTCACTCTGCCGCACCGATCGTGTTGCCAAATACAACCAACTGCTCCGTATCGAGGATGAGCTCGACACAACCTCACTCTTCAAGGGACACGACGTTTTCACCAATATCAGGAAGTAGAGCCGACTTCATGAAGGCGCAGGCAACTGCGCCTTTTAATTTTAGAGGGAGGCTGCGCCATGAGAATCAATTCTTCCGTTAAGACGGCATGCATTACAATCTGTTTCGATAAAGAGGCCTCTCGATGAGCGGACAATCTCTCTGGAAACGTTATTCTCAATATCTGTGCAGTTCGGAGGAAATCGGCCTTTCGCTTGATATCAGCCGGATGAAATTCAGTGATACCTTTTTTGAAGAGATGCGATCAGCTATAAATAAGGCTTTCAAAGAGATGATGGCGCTGGAAAAAGGAGCCATTTCAAACCCTGACGAAGGTCGCATGGTCGGTCACTACTGGTTGAGAAACGCCGCCATGGCGCCAACTGCAGAGATGAAATGCGAAGTCGAGGCTGCTGTTGCACAGGTAACGGCATTTGCCGGCGACATTCACTCGGGCAGGATAGCGGCGGCGAACGGAGATTCATTCACGAAGCTGCTGGTAATTGGTATCGGAGGCTCCGCTCTGGGACCGCAATTCGTGGCCGACGCCCTCGCATCGAAGCACGACCGGATGGCTCCGTTTTTCCTGGACAACACCGATCCGGACGGCATTGATCGAGTATTGTCAACCGTTGGCAAAGATCTGGCCCGGACACTTGTGATCGTCATATCCAAGAGCGGTTCCACCAAGGAGACCCGCAACGGCATGCTGGAAACCAGGTCCGCCTATCTGCGGGCCGGACTGGATTTCGCCCGGCATGCCGTGGCGGTGACAGGCGACAACAGCGAGCTTGACAGATTGGCGAAAGGCGAAGGATGGATAGCCCGCTTTCCTATGTGGGACTGGGTCGGCGGTCGAACCTCCGTCACTTCGGCGGTTGGACTGCTCCCTGCCGCGTTGCAGGGTATCGATATCACGGCTTTGCTGGACGGAGCGAAAATCTGCGATGAGATCACCCGGAAGCCGGACACCATGCATAATCCTGCGGCTCTGATGGCGCTGATGTGGCATTATGCCACGAATGGCCACGGCGAGAAGGATATGGTCATGCTCCCCTATAAGGACCGTCTGCTCCTCTTCTCCCGCTACCTGCAGCAACTGATCATGGAGTCGATCGGCAAAGAGCTGGATCTCGACGGTAAACAGGTTTTCCAAGGGTTGACGGTCTATGGAAACAAGGGATCAACAGACCAGCACGCCTATCTGCAGCAACTGCGCGAAGGGGTGGCCAATTTTTTCATGACCTTTATCGAAGTACTGAAAGATCGGGAAGAGACCTCAATGGAGGTTGAGGAGGGAATTACAAGCGGTGATTTCCTGTTCGGTTTCTTTCAGGGAACCCGTACCGCGCTCTATGAGAATGGACGCGAATCGATGACCATTACGGTGGACAGGGTTGATGCACGGACAATCGGCGCATTGATAGCCCTGTTCGAGCGGACGGTCGGCCTTTACGCCAGCCTGGTAAATATCAATGCCTATCATCAACCTGGTGTCGAGGCGGGGAAAAAGGCGGCCGGAGCGGTGATTGCCCTGCAAAAAGCGGTCGTTGGATTATTAGGCAAAGAGAAGCGAGAGATGACCGCTGCAGAAATCGCGGCGGAGCTTGGCAAGCCGGACGATGTCGAGGCTGTCTTTGCCATACTCAGGCACTTGGCAGCCAACCCTGACCGAGGGATATCGTATTCAGGCCAAGGAAATCCAGCAGACATCAGGTTTATCAGCGTTGCATCATAATACCATGTTTCCATAAATCAAACCAAAGGCGCACAACAACTCCCTCTCCCTTGTCTGGAGGGGGAGTTGTTGCATCAGCTAACGTCGAGTCAATTAACTGTAAAGGTTACATAGGTGATCTCGCGTCCGTTGTTGTCGGTATCGTTAAGACGGAAATCCCAGCGACCGGGCTGAGGAGCCGTGAATGTCATTTCGCCGCTGCTCCTCTTCTGAATGTACTGATATGTGATATCGTGCTGATCGTTAACGGCCTCGCTGCCATGTGATATATGGGCTGGGATGATCCCGATCCAGGCATTTTCTGCATAGTGGGCAGGAGCAGTGAAAAAGAGCCGGATCTTTTCTCCCTGACTGAACTCACGTTTCTCAAGACTTAAGGTTGCTTCACCTTTGGAACCTGAAACAACCAGAGGAGCAGTTTTTCTATCTTCAAAGCTCTGCGTTGGACCGCGCTCCCCCCTAACGGCAAATGAAACGAAAGCCAGCTCAACCCCGTTGTCATCGGTATTGTTAAAGCGTAAATCATAGGTTCCAGGCTTTGTCGGCGCAGTAAAGGTCATACTCCCCATGGTACGCCCCTGCAAATATTGATAGGCCAGGTCATTCTGGTCATTGGTCGACTCGCTGCCGTGGGGCAGATGGGAAGGGATGATGCCGATCCAAGCATTGCTTGGAAGGGGAGGATTTACTGAGAATACGACTGTGACACTCTCTCCGGGCCCGACTGACGTCTTGTCGACAGAGAGAGACAGCTCTGCAGGTCCCTTTGCAAAAACGGTCTGCACAACCAGCATCATGAGCATTGCCAACAGCATACCTGTGAACAGCTTCATAAATGAACGCATCGCAAATCTCCTTTCATGGCACCCAAATAGCCTCGCAGGGATGAATTTACCCTCTTCTTGCAGTAACAGTATCACCCATTATTAGTCACAGTCAATCGGTTTAGTGGAATATTTACAGGAGGCTGACGATGTTCAGGTAGACATATTTGTTAAACCAATTGTATTAATCGCTTTCATATATTCGCAAGTCCTAACGGTATGTTCCGAGTTATAACTGACGCAATCTTCACGAATCATCTCCCCTTCGGCTTTGCCCTTCCGGTAGGAGATGCGCTCCAGGGATCGTCCGGCCATGGGTGCTTTGGATAGCGACCCTTCATCTCTTTTTTCACCTGCTGGTAGGAACCATTCCAGAACCCTTTCAGCTCCTTCGTTACCTGTAAGGGTCTCCCGGCGGGCGAGAGCAGGTGCAGGAGCACCGGAACCCTTCCTCCGGCGACCATCGGCGTGTCCGCCAGCCCGAACAACTCCTGCAGTTTGACGGCCAGCACCGGCAGTTCCCCTTCGCAATAATTGAGTCTGATACTGGAACCGCTCGGTACGATCAGATGTGTTGGCGCCAGTTCATCCAGAGTCCGCTTCTGGCGATGCTCCAGCAGGGCAAGCAGGGGCGCGGCACAATTGACCGCCGCAAGTTGTTGGGCAGTTCGTACACCGGAGATGGCGGGAGAGAGCCACCTTTCCAAGGTTTCCAGCAAGGCCGCATCCGACAGATCCGGCCAGCCATCATCTGGAAACCAGCGCCGCAGCAGCAGCACCCTGGCCTGAATCTGCAGGAAGGCTTCGTTACGATTGAGGAGACCAAGTTCAGAGGAGCGGACAGCATCAATAACGAGCGGCAGTAACGCTGCCGGATCCGGCATGAATGCTCTTGATTCCAGGCATATGGCGCCTAGACATTGTTCCCTGACTGCAATTACCCTCCCTTCACGAGCATCCCAGATGATACTCTCCCTCTGTTCAATTCGATGTTTCAGCTCATCCTGAAGCAGATTCTCTGCTAAGGGCGCCGCCAAATGGATGACCCCTTCGGACAAATTACCGGCGTCAACAGAAACAGCCACCAGATAAGCGGAGCCGAAAATATCTGCTGTAGTTGCCAAGCGGGCGGCTCGTCCGTTTGCCAGAAGATAACAACCCGCCTTATTCTCTCGCCGCCTGGCCACCCGGTCCGGATAAGCGGTTAAAAGCAGACGGCTGATCCGTTCTGAAACCCCGCTCTCCGGATATTGTCCGGCGTCACTCCCAAGCAGGCGGAGCAGTTGGCGCGAAACCCGCTCGACGTTCTTCAGAGCAGCGTTATCCGCAGCCGCACCGCTACGACCGGTGACACGCCACTCCCGCAGCAATTCGATACGCTCAAATACGCCTAAGGAATGTCCGCCGCCACTGATGTCGGAGCGTCCACGCCGGATTATATCCCGCTCGGAGAGGAGTGCAGCCAAATCAGATCCCAACCCCAGGCAACCAATCTCCCTGGACCTGAGCAGCATCCGTGCCAGACGTGGATGCAGGGGGAGACGGGCCATGGCCGAACCAAGAGGGGTAACACGGCCGGCGTTATCCAGGGCCGCAAGCTCGAATAGAAGCTCTCCAGCCACCGACAGGGCAGCCGGAGGCGGCGTATCGAGCCAGGGTAAGCTTGCCGGGTCGCCGACACCCCAGACGGCCAGCTCCAACAACAGAGGCGAAAGGTCGCTATCCAGGATTTCCGGCGGAGTCTGGGCCGTCATGGCAGAATACGTATGTCGGCTGAACAGGCGGTAGCAGACACCGGGTGCGAGACGTCCAGCCCTCCCCTTGCGCTGCTCGGCCGAGGAGCGAGACTCGCGTACCGTCATCAGGCGATTCATGCCGCTAGCCGGGTCGTGCCGCATCCTGCGCGACAGACCGCAGTCGATCACAGTCCGCACCCCTTCGATGGTCAGACTGGTTTCGGCAATGCTGGTTGCCAGCACCACTTTGCGCCGTTTGCCCGGCATTATGGCAGCCTGTTGCTCTTCGAAGGGGAGATCTCCGTAGAGCATATGGATGCTGATCCCGCGCTCGGCCAAACCTGCCTCTGCCAGACGGGCCGAACAAGAGCGGATCTCTCCTGCGCCTGGCAGAAAGAGCAACAGATCGCCTTCCGTTTCTGCCAACGCCCGCAATGTGGCGGCCACTACGCGTGCAGTCAATCCTCCGTGGGGACGATCCTCCAGATAGAGTTCCTCAACCGGATATGAGCGTCCGACGGAACTGATAACCGGGGCGGCCCCCATTAACCTTGAAAGTTGTTCTGTCTCCAGCGTGGCCGACATGACCAGGATGCGCAGGTCGTTCCGCACCTGTCGCTGCAAATCCAGGCAGAGCGCCAGCCCCAGATCGGCATGGATGCTCCGTTCGTGAAACTCGTCGAAGATTACCATCGCCACCCCTTCCAGCAACGGATCATTCTGAATGCGGCGCGTCAGGATCGCTTCCGTGACAACCTCGATCCTGGTTGCCCCGGATACCTTGCTGTCAAAGCGGATCGAGTAGCCAACCGTTTGCCCCACCTCTTCGCCCAGGCTGCGCGCCATCCAGCAAGCTGCGGAAACAGCAGCCAACCGTCGCGGTTCGAGCATTATTATACGGCCTGATTCGGGAAGAAAATCATCAAGGATGGCCAATGGCACGCAGGTTGTCTTGCCGGCGCCGGGAGGGGCATGCAGAATAACATTGGAATTTGCGCGGATTGATTCAAGAAATATCGCGAGGATGTCGTCGATTGGCAATTTCTGACTCTTTGAACCCATGAGGATCAAAGTTTGCTCTTCAAACTGTCTTCAATGAATGATTCTTCGATCGCTTCTCTTACCCACGGCTCCTTGCATTGCGCCAATACCATGGCTGCGCCTTCCGCTATGGCAGGGACATCGCTCCAGAGGGCGTTGCGGATTGACCGCAACTCATTGGATTCGGCTTTACAGCCATCGGCCCAATCCCTGCAACGCTGACAGAGGAGGGCGAGCGTCTCCATACAGGGCGGCAGATCAGGTTTATAATCCCATACCCGCAGGTCATTCCTGCTTTCGCACCACTCGCACTTGAATCCGGCTCTCTTGCCGACGGCTTTGCCAAAACCGCTTATTTCTTCCAGTCGTTCTCTGTTCGCCTTATACCCTTTTGACATAACCTGCCTCGATTAATCGTGATACAGCGAACGTAAATTTCAAACCGGAAAATCTTGACCTGAAGTTGCACCTGAAAGTCTTCGTCTGCCATGTTTGTGCTTCAATATTTTGCGGTTTAATATATCGCAACGGTGACGACATACCAACAAGTAATATACAACAATCCTTGCCCAGCAGATAATCTTTGCGGTCAGTTCAATCCCGCGATTTTAAATTATTTTTGAAAGGACAATTGGCGGCGCTTGCAAAATTGTTTTCCCCTGATATAATCGCCTGGAATTTATTGCAAAATGAAATGGGAGAAACCGGTTCAACATGGAAAAACGTCGCAACATACGTTATCAGACCGATGAATCGAAAGCGATTCAACTTTTTTACTACGACGACTTTGGCGTCAAAGTGGATTTGCCGGCTTTGGTGCTAAATGAAAGCCGCAAAGGTATGGCTGTCGTCCTCGTAGGTTTTTATCGCTTCCCAAAAAAATCTTTCATCTACTGGCAAGAGACGAAAAAAATCTGCACACGCTGGACGGTCATCCATTGCGAAGAGCTGGATGAAAGCGTCTATCGGCTCGCACTTGAGTTGTGTGAGCCTCCGGCGTAGTCGCCAGCTCCTGGCGCCGGTCGATAAAGATAGCGGTCTGTCGCCGGGATATTCGCTGAGCAGAGGGTTCTTGAGTTTGGACTAATAAGGGAGGCTGGATGAGAACAAACCATGCAACTGTCGCAGAGAAGCTGGAACTGTTAAAGAATGCGCCCGTCTGTTCAGGGCTGAACCTCGATGAAATTGGAGAAATTGCCTCACACATGATCCTTTGTGAAGCCGACTCTGATGAAGTTATCTGCGAGCAGGGCGATACAGGCGATTTTCTCTATGTCGTTTGTCATGGGGCAATAGATGTCATGCGTGAGGAAGACGGCACAAAAAAAATTATCGCCGGCATTCTACCAGGTAATCTTCTTGGCGAAATAGCGTTCATAGATGGGACAAAACGTTCGGCGTCCGCTGTGGCGAAGACTAATGTTACGTTATTGCAGATGTCACAGCATGATTATTTGGATCTCATGCGCTTGAATCCGCTCCTGTGGGGTTCTTTGAACCTGAGAATAGCCAGAGAGGTCTGCAAAAGATTGAGGAAGACGAGTAAAATACTTGCCCAGTATCTGGACTATTAACTCTCAAAAGTTGCCGGTCTGTTTGAATGTGCAGCCGGTTTAGGGCTTTATGGTTTTTTGGTTTTATGTTCTGCTCAAGGATGTTTCTTGTTATCCCATAGACTGTTTCAGAAAAAACAACCAGCCCTCTTCAATTGTGTCGTTTGAACCATAACATTTGACAACATTTGAGCATAAAATATCAATAATCGCGCCCACAAATATACAGAATAAATCGACCCGCCATAAAACCTTTTCAATAGAAGCGGCAATAACCTTATCCCAACGTTCAGACAAGAACCGGCCTGTTACGCTGCTCATTGGAAAAGGATGGCCGATTCCCCCTCGGAATATACCTGAATAGATATTTTATCCTGTTGCACGATTACATCTTTAAACGTCAGGTTCTTTATATCGCACTTCAGAAAGAGATGATCCATCAGTTGCAACTTGGCAAGCGCTTTCCCAGCCATCTGGCGGGACTGCTCCAGTTGCTGGGTCAGGTTCACGTTGAGCTTCTCTTGGATCATCCCCCTGATGGTACCATGAAGAAACCAGTCGGCTGACTTTATCAACAGACTCCGGGTTTGCATGTCAAAATCCACATCCTCTATCGAAAAGAGATGAGTTTGTGGGTTGAATACCGGCTTGGCGGTCAGATAGATCGTCCCGTCCAACGAACCTTTAGTCTCCAGTTTTACGATGATCTTGTCACCATTGCCGTATAAGTCGAGATCCTTGATTATCAGACTTTTACCATCGGAATCGAATTGTTTGTTAAGTAACAGGGGCTCGGCAACCGCACGCAGATCCTTGAAAAATATATCGGCGTTCATCGCGATCCGAAACGTTTTGTCGAACGTGTTGATCAATTTGAGATTAGGCAGAGGCAGCAAAGGTGCTGCAACAGGCTCCGGTCCGACAACAACTTCAGCAATAGTGTTGATGCCTATGCTCAATTTCACCCAGTTGTTTTGTGCGTACAGCGGGTAGAACATCACCTCCGCCGGGGTAAGCTTTAACCAGGCTCTGTAGTTTTTATCCAGCAGAATTGGTGTTTGTGCACTGTTCCAGACTTTGCCGACCTGCTTTTTCAATGGAAACAGCTCGTTTATTTTTTGCGCGATAATATCGGATAGCAACTTTTGCACGGGTTGGGTGATACCTTCAACGATGCTGCGGGGTTTGAACGACAGCGGTCCGATGCCAAACTCCTCGGCAAGCAGATCGCTTACTCCCAGATAAAGGATGCCGGTCTGTAAACGCCAGTCAGGTGTCACTCCGGCGGTAACCCTGAATTTCAGTTTAAGGGGTATCGCCCTTGTTTCAAACATGCCGTAGCTTAGCGACATGGCTACCGGCAGAGTAATATAGAGATAATTATCAGCGGCGCTGATAACGATTGGTCCGTTGCGCATCAGATCCGTGGAGAGCCCTTTTGTCTTGGTTGACCCCTTGTAAAGTTCTTTACGGATTGTCAAATTCAGAATTTTAGCGAGTTCGTCCGTTGATACTTCAATCGGAATGTTGAGCGTGGATGTTTCCTTATTCAGTACGGAGCGAAAGGTTTTAGCCTCAGGTTTGTGAGCTGTTAGAGGTTTGTCGTTTGCATGGGAATTCAACGGTGCAGCAAAAAGCGACACTGAAATCATCAATAAAATTCGTCTTATAGAGATCATTAAATGGCCTTTAATCGGGTCGTTGAGTTAAGATGCCTACTTCTTTCAAGCAGTTTAAATAGAGAGAGCCACCCCGTCTTGAGATGGCTCTATTTTTTTGTACTCTAAATACCAGGACTAAGCAACGCTGTTTTTCAAACTCTTTCCTGTCTTGAACCTGAGAACCAATAGAAACGGTCTACTACAGGAATGAATCTATTTCATCAGAACAGCCTCAACAGAGATTGTGAGGATTTAGACGACATCCCTAGAGAAGCAACGCCCAGTTGCTGCTCCGTTTGCTGCGACAGCGCGATGGCGGCTTCTTGGTTCAAATCACTCACAGTCAAGTTGCCGGCAGCAGCCTGGAGGGTGCTTATCATGTTATTCGTGAAATCCTGGATGATCGATGTTCCATTCAGAGTGGTGGCCGAAGCCGCAGATTGTGACCTGATGGAGCCGATAGCTGATTCCAGTTCAGAAGCTGACTGGTCGGACAGTGCGCCGGAAGGCAATATGGATGAGACAGAGGAGCCGATGCCTGCCTCGTTGGCAGTTTGACCCGCCTGAGAGATCAGCGTCTTGTAAGTAGCGGCATAGCCTGCCTGTTCCGTTGGATCGCTGATGCTTTTGGCGGCCGAAGCAATTCCCTGGGCTGATTGCAGGAGTGATGTGACTCTCTGGTAGCCGACCTGGGCAATGTTGTCGGTCTTAATGGAGTTGGCGACAGCATCCTTGTTGGCGGAAAGATCAGCGGATCGTGAGAGGAGCCCTTGAGCAATCGAAAAATTGGTTGGATTGTCCGTTGGGGTGTTGACGGCTTTCCCGGTGGATAGACGCTCCTCAGTTTTGCTCAGAGCGTTGCTGCTGTTTTTTAGAGCTGCCAGATTACTTCGCAGGCTCGATATGAGAGATATATCGTTGATTGCCATGGTTGCGACTCCTTTCTGGATTACTCTTTATTTTCATCCAGTTAAACACGTTATAATCATATCGCAATCACTAAATCGGGACTTCCGGAGATGGCTCGCTTGCCATTCAGATCACGCAGGAATTTACCCTTTAATGCTGGTGGATGTCTCCGGTTTCATCATAAGATCTTCCATCTTTGCCAACATTTCCGGGGGCACCTGATATACGACATCACTACGACTATCCAGAAATTTAGTACGCATTTTACCTTGAGGGTTATATGTCACAATCACATGGCTAGGGGCACCAAAAGTCCTGGCTGTACCGTTTTCATTATTCTCAAGAACTGCTTTTTTGGGTGTTTGTTTCTCACGAGTTGAAATATTAATATTGTCGGCGATTGAATCAAGAGGAGTTGTCTGAGCCGCTCTGTTTGATGGCTGCTCTTTTGATGAAGACGCACCTGTTTCCGGCTTATCCGAAGAGAGAGCAGAATTTAATGTCTGCGGCTGGAAGGAAGCCATATTTCCTGTTGTTACCGGGTTAACAGCCATTATCTACTCCTGCTGTTCCATCAAAAGAGAGTTAACATTTTAAACTGTTTATCAGACTTTTCCTCTAAGGGTGGAAAACCGGCTACTTAATGTTTAGAAGCTCAACTTCAAAAATCAGGGTGGCATTAGGTGGAACGGCATTGCCGGCGCCGCGAGAACCGTATGCCAGTTCAGGTGGGCATACCAGCCTTGCTTTTCCGCCTGCCTTCATCTTTTGTACTCCTTCCGTCCAACAGGGGATTACCCCTGAGAGCGGAAAGCTGATTGATTGATTGCGTTTGTAGGAGCTGTCAAATTCCGTCCCGTTTGTCAGGGTGCCGCGATAATTTACTTCAACCACGTTGGAGGCGCCGGGTGATTTGCCTTTACCTTCCTTTATCGATTTGTAGACCATCCCGGAAGCGGTCTTAACGGCTCCTTTTTCCTTGGCGGCCTTGTCAATAGCATCGTTGGCTGCTGCAAAGGATGGAAGCGCAATCAATGTGGTAATTGCGATAATGCTCAGATACTTCATATCAACTCCTTCTTTCGAACTAAATTATTCCACCATTCCATCATCTGCCTATAATGCGACATTATACTCGCATAATAAAAATTTCAACAGAGTGAATATTCATATTCACTCTGTCGGCACGATGTAAGCGGAGTCCAATTGACTTTTTGCCTCGCCGGAGATGAACCGGCTAAAATGACGAGGGAAATTATTTCTACAGCATCACTTAATATCGCTACTCTGAACCAGCATCTGGACGAAGTACTTGATGTTGACCTCGCTCTGGACGCCAAACGACGTGAACTCAATGCCCGACAGGAAGCACCCTTCCTTCTCCCGCGTCATGACGATTTTCGCATAGATATCGGAAGCCCTGTAACCGACCAGCAACATGTCGAACACCAGCTTGATCTCGGAATGAGGTGCGAGTTGCTGTTCCATCTCGGCCAGAATCCCGTGATAACTGATGTCTCTTATCACGCTTTGGTATACTTGCGGCATAACGATCTTGTTCACTACCAACTGGTATGTAAATGGGATCCTGACTTCCACGCGCGGGCTCTTTCGGATTTCCTTCCGCGGCAGTTCCAGGCCGAGCGACGGAATGGACAGCACTTCGTACAGGGCAACCGGCTTGCTTTTTCCCTTCACGAAGACATCCATCGGTTTGCCGGTTGTCACAAAGTCTCCGCAGCGGTCGAAGGTGCACTGACTGATAAGCACCTGCCCGCGCAGGCTGAACGCCTCGATTCGCGAAGTAATGTTCACCTCGTCGCCTATTACCGTGTATTCCGAATGAAGCGCCGAACCAAGTAATGCGGCTGTTACGGCGCCGGTGTTAATCCCTACGCCCATGAACAGCTCGGGCATCCCAAGCTTTTTGTGATATTCGTTGATTTCTTCCATCGCGATCTGCATTTCCACGGCACATGTGAGCGCGTGTTTCACGTCGTCATGCAGCAAATACGGGGCGCCAAACAGCGCCATGATAGAATCGCCCATGAACTTGTCGATGGTACCCTGGTTGCGCACTACGATCTCGCTCATTTTCGCGAGGTAGCGGTTCAACAAGTCAAGCATCACTACGGCGGGGTAGGCCTCCGAGATTGCCGAGAACCCTCGAAGGTCCGACAACAGTATCGTGACCTCCCGACTCAAAAAATTCTCGTTGGATGGTACGCTGCCGGCATAGCTGATTGTGCTGAACAGCACATCCTGCACCTGATTGAGCGCTTCGCAGCGCAACGGCACCCCGGTTTCTCGGAGTACAATCTCCTGGATCTGCTTCAACGCGTCTTTGTGGCTCAAATTTTTCATTTTGGCATCTCTACGGCTTACCGTTTGATATACGCATTCGACCCTATCATATGTATTTTTCTGAATTTGGCAACCATACTGAAACTTTTCCCCCGACGCAGACAAATTTTCCCCAGCCATTGTTATCGGTTACAATCGGGTATTTAATATGCTCGGTAATATCGGTATATGTTGCATTCGGGCGGCCAACTTCCATCCATTTCCACCCGTCTCCGCCATTACTCATCAGTACGGCCATTCCGCCAGGGTGGTTTTCATCACCCAAACGGGTCCAACCGATAGTGTTCTGGTGGTCGAAATAGTCATACTGCAGACCGTAGGCATACTCCCGGCGTGCGCGCAGAAACGTGTCGATCAGGAAGCGATGCGACGGCATTGAGATATGGTAGTCGTTTCCGTCCTGCCCTTTGTCATCGTACTCGGCCCCGTAGTAGTCGGGATAAAACAAACATGGGTAACCCTCCTTCCGTAGCAGAATAATGGCATAAGCCAGGGGCTTGAACCAAGGTTCGACACTCGATTCCAATGCTTGCAGCGGTTGTGAGTCGTGGTTATCTACGAATGTAACGGCGTGCGCAGGACGCTCTTTTACAAGAGTATCATTCAAGATACAGCGAAGGTCGTAATTGTTGCCCAGACGTCCGGCTGCATAAAAGTTGAAATGAAGCGGTACGTCAAAGGCAGCAAGCCGGCCGCCAACATCGTCTATGTACCAACGCAAGGCGGGAAGGCTGTTCGCCCAATATTCCCCGACCATAAACAGCTCTTTGCCGGCATGTTTTTCCAGCGCATCGTGCCACTCGGGGAAGAACCATGCCGCAATGTGTTTGATGGCATCAAGACGAAATCCGTCAACACCGGTAGTATCCAGATACCATTTACCCCAGCGGATAAGCTCATCCCGGACATCTTTGCTCTGGCAATCCAGGTCGCATCCCATCAGGTAGGCAAAGTTGCCGAATTCCGGGGATACGTCGTCATCAAAACGTTTGCCGTCAAAGAGATAGATGGTGTTGTAATCCGTCGGGTTGCCCGCCTCGTAGTCTACTGCATCAAAGTGTTGCCAGCGCCACTCGAAGTCAGAGTATTTTCCGTTTCTTCCAGGAAAGGTGAAGTGAGTCCACGACCTGATATCTTGTATCGGCCCTTTGGGATTGATCCGGTCACCTTTAGAGTAAGGAGTTGCACGGCTCGCTTCCGCCTCGTCCGCTCCCATGCGATGGTTCAGCACCCCATCGGCGTACACCTGAATTCCGGTAGTTTTCAGCTCCGCAATTGCTTCAAGGTATTGCTGCCGTGTTCCGTATTTGGTGCGTATCGACCCCTTCTGGTCAAACTCTCCCAGATCGTACAAGTCATACACACCGTAACCGACATCCGAACCGCCACCAATTCCCTTATAGGCTGGCGGAAGCCAGAGCGCGGTTATTCCAGATTCTGCAAGATCCCTGGATTTTGCGGCGACACTGTTCCAGAAGGCGCCATCCGCAGGAATGTACCAATGGAAATATTGCATCATTACGCCGTTTAAGTCAGCCATCTCTCCTCCATCTTTTGAAGATGAACGTCTGTATTGCTGATTATACCTTGTTTGCTTTCTGTTCTTTCAACGGATAGAATGTAGCACGGCAGAGAATTCCCCACTGTACAAGGTTCATAATCATGCCTCTGATCATGATCTCTGCAGATAGGAATATTGCATGACATGGCTATGATGATCGATATATCCGAATTCTAGAACTTCCGGATGTAAACCTTCGGAGATTTTCTGCAATCGTTCGTCTGACTTTTTAATAATCGATTGTATAAACAGGGCAGAAATATCGAATGAGGTTTCCGCAACAGTGGCGGAATGCTCTTTTGATGATTCGTATCGGAGTGCGTAAAACATTGAATGGCGGAGCAGAAGGGAATTCAAATACATCCTTAACATACTTATCTGGTTAGCATATATCCAGTTGGATTTCACCGGTTACACCCAAAGTTACCCCGTAATGTTGGCGACTGACATCTCTCTGCTTCAATATCTTGCGCTTCAATATACTGAAAGAGCGAGAAATTTCCAACAGATAAAGCTGCCGATAGAGTCCCGGCCCTCCTCCCGGCAGGGTGGCGCATGATTCAGACCATGAGGGGAGCCTCAGGCGACCCGCCAGATTTCTATCAACCCTCTCCCGACAAGAACAAAAATAAAATGGCCTGTTATCCGGCGAGCCACCATCAGCTACAAGGAGACAGGTTTGGAACGTTGGGGACGCCGCGCGAGTTCGTCATTGCTGAAAATCCTGGTTCTGCCGAAAGAATCGTGTGCCGTGATCCTGGCAAAAACGCTAACACCCCTCCCTTTGATTTCCGGAGGAACCACAACCGTAAAAGTATCGTTATCGGTTAGAATGTAGATCTGATCTCCAGTGCCAAGTTCTAATGCTTCTTTAATTTGCATGGTACCCCTCCAGTCAATCGAGCAGATGTACTCTTTTGTTGCCGTTTTCATCCTTGAAGCAGCATTTCTCTTCTCATATATATATGCTAACCGATTTTTTTCGTTTCACAAGTGGGGTCCGCAATTTTTATTTTGATGATGATCGGCGGCGAGGAGTTGGGCAACATGAGGATATTATTTGAGGTGACGAAATTGAAGAATCTCTATAAGCGATGATTACTTTCCTTCGCTGTCATTAATTGAAACCAGATGCTTACATCCACTGCCAATAGTTCCCGCAGCAGTTCCAGACGCGGGTAGATCATTGCCAGCCACTGGCTATGCTCCAGGTTGTCATTGTAATGCTCGAAGGCGGAACGGGTGTTGTAAGGGGGATCAATATAGATGCGCTTCACCTGCCCGGCGTAGCAGGGGAGAGCGCCTTGAAGGCATCCACGTTATCGCCGTGAATCAGCATATTCTCTGACGCTCCTCCCCTTGATTCAAGGGGAGGCTGGGAGAGGTTAGAATACGACAGCTGGCTGTGCGGTCGTTTTTAATCCATTTTTCACAATCTGGACAAAATCAACTGATTAACTGATACCCCTTGCTCTGCCGAAAGAATCGCAAGCATCCGGTGAACATCAGGCGGCACGCGAAGGGTGATGTTACCTTTATAGTGGCGGATACCCAATGGTTCAGGAACAATTCCTCCTTCTTCTTCAATCCATTTAACGGACTCAGCCACAACCGTCTCTATCTCTTTCAAAGCCTTGTCCGGTGTTTTGCCGTGGGCCGCAAGGGAGGGGAATTCAAGACAACGCGCAATATGTACGCTGTCATCTTCCGACCACTCAATCCTGTATGTATATTTTTTGATGTCATGCTTCATTGCTTTTCTCCAGTTTTTCGATTGCTCTCTTAACTTGAATCACTTGGTACGGTTTCGCCATCTTGCCGTCACGTTGCAAGTTGATGCGTGGATCACCCACCCATGGTGTTTTGAATATGTGGTGACTGCCTGCAATCCTTGGCTCTCCAAAATAGCGCTGGCACAGCTTTAGAAGGTCGCTGAAGCTGATATTCCGGGTACGGTTTAGAATGTCAGTGTCTTTGCTCATATGTGAATGATAGTGAATATGCTATCACATATCAAGATTTATTTTAACCGGTCGGATAATTGTATCACCATCAAAACCCATATGCCGGAAACTGGCATTGATCGTGTTGTCGCTCATACATCTTTCAAACAATCTTGTCTTTAATGCGCACTGAGCAAAAAACCCTCTATTTCTAAAGGGTTTTAGTACTACATCGGACTGCATTGGATTGTAATTGGCGGAGGCACATGGGAATCGAACCCACCGGGGAGATTTCTCATCCCCCCCACCGGTTTTGAAGACCGGGCGGCCCACCAGCGACCGACGTACCTCCATTCGCTTCTGCTTGTACTACGCGCGCGTTATTTCCTCAAGAAGATTCATAAAAGAACGCTACAACCTGAAAAAGAGTTTGAGACGCTGCAGATAATCTTCCCGGCAAAGAGAGCTTCTGGCAGAATCGGCGCTCGTTTCCTGGCTTACTCTCGTCCTTGCTTCACGCTCTGCAAGAATGTGGCTCAGTTTTTCCAGAATAGACGGATTGGAAGTCAGGATCGGTTCCAGCGACTCTTTGGTCACCTCCGCCAGCCAGACCTCGTTAGAAGCCCGGACTGTTGCGCTGCGAGGCTCGCCGGTCAAGAGCGACATTTCACCAAAAAATGACCCCTCCTGAATGCTGCCGACAATCGCATCGTCCACGGAGACATCAAGGGCGCCTTTGAGTACTATGAAAAGGGAACTCCCTCCATCACCCTGATGTACCACAACCTCTCCCGGTCCAAAAACCATAACAGGAGCCTGCTCGGCAAGGGCGATGATAGTTGCGTCGTCAAGCAGGGCAAAAAGTTCGGACCGACGCAATTCTTCGGCAATTTGCCCTCGGAAAAACTCGAAAGGCTGCTTTGCTTCAGACGTAATAATCTGACGGTGCGGGAAAGGAAAACTGTAACCTGCGCGATTAACAGCATACCAGACCCGGCTGTAGATAGCGTCCTGAACGCGGATCCTGCCGGAAGGGTCTTCTATCCAAAACTTGAGCTGATAGGTAATTCCACTATCGTTAAGCGATATCAGGCGCACCACCGGTTCCGGGATGCCCAATACCTCCGAATCATCGCTGACGGCCTGCATCAGAAGTATTTTCGCAGTTTCGGGCGGCATATCGTACCCCAGCATTACATCAACCTGGATCGCCGGCTTGTTATCGCTTTCTCTGTTGCCATGAAAGGTGATGATGTTCTGCATGATTACGCTGTTTGGCACCAGAATCAGGTAATTTTCAAGATTTCGCAGGGTCGTATAACGGAACCCGACATTGACAATCTCACCAAAGATATTTTTTTCTTTAATTGATATCCAGTTTTGCCTGGCCAGCAGAGTGTCCGTCTGAATGGAAAAACCGGACAGCGCGTTTGCAAGAGTACTCTGCATCGCAAAGGCGATTGTAGCAGTAATAACGGTAGTAGTCGTAACAATGGCCGAAAGATCGATTTTGAAGACAAGCCTGAGCGATATGATTCCAACGATCAAATAGACAATAAGACGAACCGTATCGCGTACAAACGTCGGCGCCTCCCGCTGGGCGCGAATGCGCATATAGACATCGATGGTGATATAGTTAACCAATTTTGCTAGACAGATCAAAACTATGATCGTCTGCACTCCCTGCAAAATTCCCTGATAGCTTGGCATATCCGACATGGCCAACTCCGCGTACAACAGCAGAGAACCGAAAATTGCGTATTTGATCGGAGACATGATTCTCGGATGTATCTCTTGAGAGCGGGCCCGGCGGATAAAGAGAATGGATGTGAAAAAAAGTAGAGTTACCGCCAGAACGAAGATACGGTTGATCAGAATGAAGTTGACATCAATCAGGGATGCGAACGGCGCGGAATTGGCCGCATATGCCGAAGAGATCATGAGTCATTTACTCCTTTGGTGACTGACAAGCAAAACTCCGGCAACCGTCAGGTTTCCAGAGCGCCGATCAGGCTCTTGATGTCGGCCACACCGTTGGCTTCCATCCAGGCCTCCATTTCGGCTGCAATCTGCTGAGCCGCCCCGGGGTTGATGAAACTGGCGGTGCCTACCTGTACCGCAGTGGCCCCGGCCAGTATAAACTCCAGCGCATCGGTCGCATTCATGATCCCGCCGATGCCGATGACCGGCAGCTTGACCCCCCTTGCCACCTGCCAGACCATGCGGAGAGCGATCGGCTTTATAGCCGGTCCGGAGAATCCGCCGGTGATATTGGCCAGCACCGGACGGCGTCTGTTCAGGTCGATAGCCATGCCGGTCAGAGTGTTGATCAGCGACAGCGCGTCGGCGCCGGCGTCTTCACAGGCTTTGGCCATGACAACCACGTCGGTCACATTGGGGGAGAGCTTTACGATCAGCGGCTTATTTGTCGCAGCGCGGCAAGCCGTTACAACAGTCGACGCGCAGGCGGGATCGGTGCCGAAGACGATGCCCCCCTGTTTGACATTCGGACAGGAGATATTGACCTCCAGCGCGGCCACCTCGGGAATCTCGTTCAGACGTCGGGCCATTTCGGCGTATTCATCAACCGTATTGCCAAAGAAATTGGCTATGGCAGGGGTCTTGACCGAACGGAAAAACGGCACCTTCTTCTCTATGAAAGCGTCAATTCCAACATTCTGAAGGCCGATGGCGTTCAGCATCCCTCCAGGCGTCTCGACGATGCGCGGAGTCGGGTTGCCTCCCCGCGGCTTCAAAGAAAGCCCCTTGGTTACAAAGGCGCCGATTCGTTCGAGATCTACATATCCGGCAAACTCCTCGCCGTAACCGAAGGTGCCGGAAGCGGTCATGACCGGGTTTCGCAACAGGATACCGGCACAGTTGACGGTCATATCAGGTTTCATACTCAATCCCTCCACTTCAGTTCGCCCGATTCAAAGACCGGCCCTTCGGTACAGACGCAGCGGAAATCAGGCGTCTCCGGCGAATGCCGGTGCCCCGTAGCAACACACCCCAGACAGGCGCCCACTCCGCATGCCATGTACCCCTCCAGCGATACCTGGCAGGGAATCGTGCGCTCTGCGGCGATTTTGGCCACCGCGTTCAACATGCCGTGCGGTCCGCAGGCGTAGATCTTTGCCTTACCCTTAAGCGTATCCAATCGCCTGAGCAGCGCCTCGGTCACCAGGCCGCATTCACCAAGCGAGCCGTCCTCGGTAGCGGTGTAGCACTCAACTCCAAGCCGCTCGAACTCGGTGATGCAGAGAACATCGTCCCGCGTCCGTCCTCCGGCGAACAGCCTGACCTGCGACTGTTTTACCAGTTCTTTTGCCAACAGATACAACGGGGCTAACCCCACCCCGCCTCCGACGATCAGCTTCTCTTCATCCACATATCCCAGATCGAACCCCATTCCAAGCGGCCCGAGGATATCCAGCAGATCTGTCTCGTGCAGAGCCGATAGCATGAGGGTCCCCTTCCCCACCACCCGGTAGAGCATCTCGAAACAGGGCTGGGAGAGCGCACCGCTCTGGGAGGGGGTGTAGACACCGACGTCAAAGATACCGAACGGTCGCCGCAGCAGCGGATCGATGGCTCCGTTGACCCGCACCATAACGAACTGACCGGGCGACGCCGAAGCAAACTCCTGGGGGGCGGTCATGCGCATCCGCCAGTAGCCGGGCGAGACCTCCGCATTTGAAAGGATCATGGATGTGAACTGCATTGGGTGGTCTCCTTACAGATGTATTGGCATGTATCTATTCATATATCAACAACATTTATCAAGCAGCCTTTTCTCCATCAAGACCGCATCTTCCCTGTTTTCATAATACTTTTGACGCAGACCTGTCCGCACGAAACCGGACCGCTCGTAGAGGTTTATAGCGGCAATATTCGATGCACGCACCTCCAGCGACAACAGTTCCGCGCCTTTTTCCCTCGCAACGGAAATCGCGTGGTCCATCAACAACCGCGCAATTCCCCTCCCCCGCTGATCCGGAGCAACGGCGATATCCAATATCTGCGCCTCTTCAAAGAGCGACATCATGCAGAGATAGCCGACTACTACGTCATCTGCCGCGGCTACATACGGAAATGAATATTGAGCATCCAGTTCAGCGACAAAATGCTCACGCGTCCAGGGGGCAGAAAACGAAGCAACCTCTATAATCAGGAGTTGATCGATGTCCTTTTCGGTCATGGGGCGAATCTTTGGTCCGGTCAGGAGTGGCATGGCTGGCATAATATTCAAACAAGCTATGGATGTAAACGGTTATTCGGATACAGATATTTTGTCAAAGCCTTCCCCGTAAAGCACCCCTCCTCATTTGTCTGCAATTCTTGAAGTTTTCCAAAGCTGTGGTACATAGAGCAGTATAATCTGCTGTTGTTTGTCCATACCGGGGAGCCATTTATACATTCCTGCCGGTTCGCAGAGCATATATTGCCAACCTTTAGAAGGAAGGTCATCCATGAAAATAATAACACTCCTGTTCTTAATCTCGCTAACGACCCCGGCCCGTTCAGAAGAGTGGATCAACTACTTTACAAACAACCTGGTAAGCGCGGAGTATGACAGAGAATCCAATAATGGCCATACCATGAAAGTCAGGTGGACGTACAAAGACAAGCAGTACTCCCCTTCCGATCAGTTGAGAGTCTATTATCGTTTCAAAGCCTACTGCTCGACACAGCAACTATTTTCAATTTTAAAGAATGGCCTTGAGAGAGAAGTGGAAGTTGCCCCGGAGACTCTGTATGAAGCAACATGGATGGTTATATGCGGCATACACTAGTTTCCATCCGGAGTTTCCGGATGAGAACTACACTAGCTTTTTAGTACCACTTGACCTGGTAATCAAGCCTCCAGAAAAGAGTCCACCTACCTGACCTCCGTCCCCCTCTGCTCCTCCAGAACCACCCTCCCTGCACGTTCCAGACGGATGAGCGCGCTGTAGCGTCCCTTGGGCCAAAGGCCTTTACTCCGCTTGCCGCTGTATGCGAACCAGACAGCCTTGTCGCCCGGCAGGAGTGTCCGGCTGTTCGAGATCCGCTGTTTGCCCGGACCGTACAGCTCTAACGTCAACCGGTCATCTTTCTGCAGGCCGAAGAGTTCCGCCCAGAAGACGATGCTCTCCGAATCGCCGGAAATGATTTGAGCATCGTACCCTCCGGACTCGGCGATTTCCCTCTCCGGAGGAGTAGCGGCAAAGCCGGATATCAGGAGGCCTGAGGGGTGATAACGCAACGCCGTCAGCGCGGCCAAAGACCAGAGCGATTTTGAAGACGTCCCGCATGCCGTCGGTTCGAGGCTGAACGGATCAACCGGTTTTCCATCCCTGCTGATGCTGAAATCGAGATGTGGAAACTCCGTATTGCCGGAAAGGCCGACCATCCCGAGGGGCTCGCCCGCTTTCACCCGTTGCCCCTTCCGCACGGCAACGCTTCGAAGCAGCAGGTGACTGTACTGGGTTGCCCAGCCGTCGCCATGGTCGATCCGCACCCCGTTGCCGGCCTCTTTTCCGTTCAGATTGTTCTTACCCCGCAACCTCACATTCTGATCCGGCTCGCCGTCACGAACGCCGGCCACGACTCCCGGCGCCGCAGCCACCACGATGACCTTTTTTCGCATGGCCGTAAGATCCCGCAGCCGGAAGTCGGTTCCGTGGTGCCCGTTGTACGAGAGCTTGCCACAGTTGTAATCGTAATAGCCGACGCCGGGATCGTGGTCGAAATAGTTCTGGATGAAGCAGTCCAGGCCGGGAACACAGCGGATCGGAAGTTCCAGCAACGGAGACGCCGCAATGGCCGCTGTTGCCGGAAGGATGAGCAGGAAAAATTGTGCGAGCGCTGCGGAGATCCGAATCAGATTCATTTCCGCCCTTTCTGTCGTCCCATGATACCCTTGAGTTTAGTACCGTTAAGAAACCGGCCAAACCATTCAAGTCAAACAATTAAACAGCACGTCAAATTAACATACCGGCAATGAATATTCCACAATGCAGTGCCTGATCTTCACCCATGAATCATCACTCCGGCTATCCTAAGGCTCCGGCTTGCCCTATTGTTATAATCCGCGCCATCTTCCGCCCAGCCTTACCGCCAACTATTAAAAGCCCGCCGACGCAGGCTTTTTCATATCAAGCCGGATTCATTTGACAGCATACTGATTATCTGTATAATGAGCAATATTTGCCGGGAGGCTTTATCTACCATGTACAATATTGAAAAAAGCATCGGATTTCTGCTCGCAAAGGGATATCAGCGAGCCTGGGCGCTCCTGCGGGAGGAGATCGAAGTTTATGACCTGACCCCTCCCCAGTTCGGCCTTTTGGCCTTTCTCTGGCAGCAGGACGGAGTGACTCAGGCAGAGTTGTCCGAAAATGGTCAAATCGACCGAACCACTATCGGTGGCCTGATTGATCGCCTGGAAAAAAGCGGTCTTGTCGAGCGACGGCCACACCCCCAGGATCGACGCGCCTACAAAATATACCTGACCAAACGTGGCAAAGAAATCGAAACTCCACTGTCGGAATGCGCCAAACGGGCTGTGACAAAATTAACCAACGGCCTGAGCAAGCAGGAAATAGGTGAGCTCACCCGCATGCTTGAAATACTGCGGGGAGAGAGGAGGGTCTATGAAATCCCATCGTGTTAGCCTTGTTTCCATCCTGAAAGGGTTCTTTTCCTCCCTGGCTGTGTCAATCTTCGGGATTCCTTGTG
>JAQTRC010000028.1 GCA_028712665.1 Desulfuromonadaceae bacterium | reverse complement strand
GGTGTCTGCTTTCGGTTTTTTATCATAACCTCCGGATACTGGATGGCTTTTATCAGATTTTCTAACACATTTAGTTCCAGAGCAGTTTCGCAAGACGCTCGCCTGAAAAGGAGACCCCAATGCCCATTAAGCTCATCTTCCCGCTATTAATTCTGCTTTCTGCAGTAGCTGCATCGGCCGGCGGCAATATGACCTGCTACATAGATGGCACTATTGTTGTGAGAGATGAAGCCGCAATAAAAGGGATGGTCGAAGTGCCGCTTGCCGCCGGATTGCTTGATGGTACACTGAAAGTGGTTCCGGCAGCCGGCACCACTCTGCTAAACGTCGAGATAAGTTCGGCAAGGCTGGACAACAGGTCCAGGAAAGAGATCGAGACACTGACGGAACAGCGGCAACGCATGGAAGACCGCCTGCGCGCCCTGGCCATACGTGAGGAAATATTCAAATCCGCAGCCAAATCTCAAAGCGGCAAGGCGCCACGCAAGACCAAGTCCAATCCCGACCCGATGCAAGCCATCCGCCAGGGAACCGACTTTGCCATAGCGCAGCTCGAATCGGTCTATACCACCCGCCGCAAGACCGACCAGGAGATAAACAGGATTGATGCCCGCATCGCCGCCGCCAGAAAGAGCGCTCATTCAGGAGAGAGCTCTGCCCGTATTTCTGTCACACCGGCGCGCGGCAGAGTAACAATCCGCTATGCCACTTCTGAACGGGCATGGCTGCCGTTTTACGACATGCACCTTGCGGGCGACGGCTTTGCCAGGCTTCAGTTTTCGGCCCGGATTATGCGGAATTTTGACGGGTACTTGCTGCGGATTTCGCCGGGTTCTCTTGCGGAGAACGCAACGGCCGCTACTTTCCCGGTTTCAGGTGGAGGGAGTGCCATATTTGCCAGCTACCGTTTCCCTCTCTCGGAAGAGAACTACGGAACTGGAATATACAATTATTTTTCAGCGAGGATCACAAACAGCGGCAAGCAGCATCTTCCCGCGGGAGAGGCGGGACTGTACAAGAGCGGAGCCTACCTTGGCAAGTTCCGATTTGAAGGGCTCTCATCCGGGCGAAGCAGGGTCATCTCCATGGGAGACAGATAAATGCCGGTCATCGTCTTGCCTGCCCAGGTCAGCAACAGTTGGACTAGGAGTCTGTCGGACTTAGGAAATCGTAGCGAAAATTTGGCTGGATGAGGTCAGATTTTGCCGGTTTCGAAGGTCAATAGCCGTTCTATTGATCAAGAAAGCGGGAAAATATGAACCGTTCAGACAAATTTGCAGTAGATTTCTCGTAAGTCCGACAGGCTCCTATAGATCCTCTCCGGTCGTAGTCAGGACCAGCTTTCCATGCTTGACCCCTTTTACGCTGATAAGTTCATTCGCGATCTGCTTTACCATCTGAACCGTTCCTCGAATGACCAGCACCTCTAGACAGTTGTGCGCATCAAGATGAACATGCAGCGCAGACACAATCTGATCGTGATGGACATGCTGGTGATCCGTAAGCTTATCGGCGAGATCCCTCACATGATGGTTATAGACCAGCGTAACCGTACCGACCGCCTCCTGGTTTTCCGCTCCACAACGCTCCTCGACCAGTGACGCCCTGATGAGGTCGCGAATCGCCTCGGAACGGTTCATATAGCTCTTCTGTTCAATCAGTTGATCAAAATTCTGCAACAGCTTCTCATCCAGAGAAATACCAAATCTGACAGTCTGTCCCACGCCTTGCCCCCTGTATTGAATCTAATATCCTTTATCGTAGCCGATTTATTTCTAAATGTCACGATACTGTAAAGAGTCGCTTTTTCGTGTAATTATTTTATATACTGTGCTACAGATTCTGCCAGGGACGATGCAGTGAAAAGCGGGTTGTTAGAGGAGATACACCCCTTCATGATATCCATAAATGCTGCAATTATTGATCTGAAGCGACTCGAGTTGCTGGCTGGCCGATATTCTCCGATTCACGTACTCGACGCTCGCGTCAAGGTACTCGTAACTCTGGTATTCATAGTTTCCGTCGTTTCGTTCGGCAGGTACGAACTTGTTCGTTTGCTTCCGTTCTTTATCTTCCCGGCTGTAATGATTCCGCTCGCCAACCTGCCGACACTCTATCTCGCCCGTAAAATAGCTCTTCTCTCCCCTTTCGTCCTGATGGTGGGACTCTTCAACCCGGTTTTTGACCGCAATGCACTGTATCAGTTCGGCCAGTTGGGTATCTCCGGAGGATGGATATCCCTTGCCTCGCTGCTGATCCGTTCCCTGCTGACGGTGGGGGCGGCATTCATTCTGGTTGGAACAACCGGATTCACCTCTGTCTGCCAAGCTGTTGAGCGCCTTGGAATTCCTCGGATCTTCGCCGTACAGCTTCTTTTCCTTCATCGCTATATTTTTGTGCTCGCAGATGAAACCGGAACTGCAGCCCGGGCTCGCGAACTCCGCTCGTGCGGCAAGAGGGGGCTTGGCGTCGTCAGTTTCGGCTCGCAGATGGGGCACTTGCTGCTCCGCACCTGGCAGCGGGCGGAACGCATTCATACCGCCATGCTGGCGCGCGGCTTCGTCGGCGAGTTTCACTCGCACCGGCAGTCCCGTTTTGGCGTCTCTGAACTCTGTTTTCTGCTCGGCTGGTTATCGCTTTTTATTGCACTTCGCTATTATGACATCCCTGGGGCGCTGGGGGAATTTGTTACAGGAACAGCACCATGAGTCACCACATTGTCGAGGTAAAGAATCTGCGGCACGTCTATCCGGATGGCACTATCGCCATCATCGATGTTTCCTTCCGGATTACCCATGGAGAGTCTGTGGCAATCATAGGGGCTAACGGGGCCGGCAAATCTACATTATTGCAGCATCTGAACGGCTGTCTGGAACCAACGGGTGGCGATATCCTGATCGGTGACACACCTCTCTCAAAAAGCACACTTCCCGATATCCGGCGTACGGTAGGGATGCTCTTCCAGAATCCCGACGACCAGCTTTTCATGCCGACGGTTTTCGACGATGTTGCCTTTGGTCCTTTAAATCTCGGACTGACAGTTGAGCATATCGAGAAGAGAGTTGCAGATGCACTCGATCTGGTCGGAGCCGGACACCTGCGGGACAAACCCCCATACCACCTCTCCGGCGGTGAGAAAAAAAGAGTCGCTATTGCCACGGTGCTGGCCATGTCGCCAGACATTCTTGTAATGGATGAACCGACCAGCGGACTCGATCCATTTGCACGCCGGCAGCTTATGAATCTGCTAAGAGGATTCCACCACACAAAGATCTTTACCAGCCACGACCTTGACATGGTGCTGGAACTCTGTGGACGGACAATCATCCTTCACGAAGGGCTTATTATGGCAGATGCTCCTACTGCTGAGATATTTAGAAACGAGGAGCTGCTCTCCGCCTGCAGGCTCGAAAAACCGCTTTCGATGCAGGGATGTCCACTCTGCAGACAAACACCTTCGACGTAGCGACTCTCCTGAGGAGTTCATTTCCGTTATAATAGGTGTTATATAGGTGGAGTCGAAGATTTGAATAATTCATATTTTGTGAGGCGCCTCAGACATGCATACAGAGTCCAGAATTTTTGTTGCCGGCCATCTCGGAATGGTCGGATCGGCCATTGTCAGAGCCCTTCAGGTTCAAGGTTACACCAATCTGCTGCTCCGCTCGCGCGCTCAACTCGATCTTTGCAACCAGCAGGCGGTAGAGACTTTTTTTCTTGCCGAACAGCCGGAATATGTTTTTCTTGCGGCTGCAAGGGTCGGCGGCATCATGGCCAACAGCTGCTATAAGGGGGAGTTCATACACGAAAATCTGATGATTCAGAACAACGTCATTCACAACTCCTGGTTGAACGGGGCCAGGCGTCTCCTTTTTATGGGGAGTACCTGCATATATCCGAAATTCGCCCCGCAGCCTATGAAGGAAGAATATCTGCTGACCGGACCGCTTGAGCCGACAAACGATGCCTATGCTATCGCAAAGATCGCCGGGATCTGCCACTGCCGCTCCTATAATCAACAGTACGGTACAAAGTACCTCTCTGCGATGCCTAATAACCTGTATGGTCCAAACGACAACTATAATCTTGAAAAATCACATGTTCTGCCGGCAATGATCCGCAAATTTCATGAGGCAAAGCAGCGCGGAGATTCTTCCGTCACGATCTGGGGGACAGGCGCGCCGCTGCGCGAATTTCTTCAGGTTGATGATCTGGCCGGAGCCTGCCTGTTCCTGATGAACCTCGACGACACACGTTATGACGCGTTGCTGAACGATCCAACGGCGCCGGCCATGATCAACATCGGTTCCGGCCGGGAAATCAGCATACTTGATCTGGCGCTCCTTGTGCGGGATGTTGTCGGATATACCGGCAGAGTTGTTTTTGACCCGGACAAACCTGACGGAACCCCACGTAAACTGGCTGATTCTTCAAGGATTCATGCTCTTGGCTGGCGACATTCGGTTGAATTACGGGACGGTATATCCGGGGCATACTACTGGTTTCTTGAAAATTATCCGGAATCGAATTCTCCCCGGTCATAATATGTTCATAATATGAACAAACTTCTTGAGTTTCCGGTCATCCTATATTATTGTTCATATTATGAACGATCAAACTGAAAAACCGCTCGACTCATCCCGCTCCTTTCAGCTTCTCTCCGAGATCAGCGGTGAAGAGCCGCTTTCGCAGCGCGAACTCTCCCGTCGTCTAGGCATTGCAGTCGGTTTGGTCAATTCCTATCTGAAAAACCTGGTTTCCAAAGGATTCGTACGGGTCAAAAACTTTCCAAGCAACCGTTACGCTTATCTTCTTACACCGCAAGGACTGGCGGAGAAAAGCCGCCTCGCCTACCAGCACCTAAGTTACTTCACAACTCTCTACACCGTAGCCCGGCAGGATTATCTTGATCTGTTCCGCCGCCTGGAGAAATCCGGTCTGCGTCAGGTGATGTTCTGCGGGGTGGACGAAGTGGCGGAAATTGCCTACCTGTCGCTAAAGGAAACAGAACTGGAACTTCTGGCTGTTATGGACGATGAACGGCAGGGGGAACTGTTTTTCGGATTAAAGGTTGTGGCATTAGGCGATAGGATGCCAGAGGCTAAATCCCCGATTGTAATTTCATCTTTGAAGCAGAGGGATAAACTGACTCGGGCACTTCATGATTTGGGCGTAGCAGCTGACACGATTTTTGTCGCTGGCGCCACGAGGCAATAAAGCTGAGGGTCAACACGAATCTTAACCCCTCTCCCGGCAGGAAAAGAAGCGTTGACTAACAGTAGTTTGAGGAGCTGAATGAACTTAATTGAGAAAATCAGGCCGTTTGCCGACCGGTTTGAAAAGATAAAAGTCGAACTGGCCTGGATATTGGGCGGGCAGGCATTGAGCTTTGTTGGTGGATTCATCGGCCTCAAGGTGCTGACAAATATCATGGAACCCAAAGGCTACGGGCAGCTTGCCTTGGGTCTGACCATAGCGGGCATCTTCACCACTTATGTTTACGGTCCGGCAGCAAATGTCATCGCACGTTTTTATGCAGTTTACCGCGAGCGAGGTGATCTTGGGGTCTATTTCGCAACCATAAAGAGTGCTCATCGCACAGTGGGGGTTGTTCTGGCTCTGTTTGCCTTTGCTGCCTCCGGTATTACCGGAATGCTTGCGGGTAGTGAGTGGGGAGCGATACTGCTTATCGCATCATTTTTTGGAATTGTCAGTGGGGTAAACGCCTCTTTCCTTGCTCTGCAGAATGCTGTTCGTCAACGCAAAATTGTTGCACTTCATCAAGCTATTGATGTTTGGCTGAGAATCGGGCTTTCTATCGTTCTGATCTGGTTTTGGAACAGCAGCGGCTGTTTTGCACTATTAGGTTATCTTCTGGGTACAACTGCGATAACATTTTCTCAATTCCATTACGCTCAGAAAAACGATGAGATCAGAGCCAATTGGCTGACGGTCAACAGCGACCTGAAACTGCAGGCATGCCAGAGGGAGTTCAAGGCATATGCAGCTTCATTCATGATATTTTCCGGTTTTGCGGCTATCAGCCTCTATTCGGATCGATGGGTTTTGCAAACCGTGTCCGGCGCTGATGCAGTGGGGGTTTATTCCGCCCTCTATCAAATAGCGGCTTCGCCGGTAAATCTTTTTTTTGCAATGGTTAACCAATTGGTCGTGCCCATTGTTTTCGAGCGCGCCGGAGCCATGACAACCAGAATGCAGGCGGAGTCCAGCTCACTACTGGTTACGCAGACCGCTCTGATATCAGCTATTGTGATGATCGGAGTAACAGCGTGTGCTTACTTTTTTGGCGAATCAATAGCACAACTTCTCACCAACAGGACATTTGCCGAACAGAGTTCCATGTTGTGGCTCACCGTTTCAGGGATATCAATCTACAACATAGGTCAGGTTTACTCGCTTAAAGGCTTGTACCATAATCAGCCTAAAATCTACTTCTGGCCAAAAGGATTGCAGGCGATTTCATTTTTAATAGCTGCATACCTGCTGGCAGAGCGAACTGGAATACAGGGAGTTGCAGCAGCACTATGCGTATCTTCGCTGATATACCTGTTTTCGGTACTTTTTGTAAACAGCAGACTGGCTCCTGATTTCTCGTGATTCCATCTTTAAAGGGAGTAATTGATGAATCTGATAAAAAAACTTTTCAACTCGCATAGAAAAACAAGTTATTCGCAATCCGGAGAAGATCTGATTGTTGACTTCGTGTTTGAAGCGTTGAAAATATACAATCCGGACTACATGGATATCGGAGCGAATCATCCCGTATACCTGAACAATACCTATCTGCTTTATAAACGTGGCTGTCATGGCGTTTGCATAGAGCCAGACCCGTCCCTTTTCAAAGTTCTCAAACAGAAACGTACACGTGATACATGCCTGAATATCGGTATTGGCCTGTCGGAGCAAACCTCAGCTGACTTTTTCGTTATGTCTGCAAAAACATTGAATACCTTTTCCAGAGTAGAGGCAGAGCGCTACCAGAGCTATGGCAATCAACTGATCGAGCGGATTATTCCAATAGCGCTTGTTCCGATCAATTCGGTTATGACAAAGTATTGCATCAAAACGCCCAATTTCATCTCACTTGACGTTGAAGGTATGGATCTGGAGATTTTGAAGTCTCTCGACCTCGCCAAATGGAGGCCGGAAGTATTTTGCATAGAAACATTGACATACACAGAAGATAATACAGAAACAAAGATCACTGAAATCATCGACTATATGTGTCAAAACGGATATATGCTTTACGCAGACACCTATATAAACAGCATTTTTGTGGACAATGACAAGTGGATCAACCGATAGCGGGGGATTGATGAAAGAACTATTCAAGAGTAATCCTTTGCTTCGGAGCATGTATCGTTTCACAAAACGGATATATCGGACCGTTCTGTTTGTTTTCGAATATCTTCAGTTTAAACGGTTGATCGCTGCCGGGGAAAATCGTTTCCGACTCAAGTGGAAAGAGCGTTATCCGTGTCTTGATGATAACACCTCTACGTCAGGATTCGACCGCCATTACGTCTATCACCCGGCTTGGGCGGCTCGCATCCTTGCCGATACAAAACCTGGGCACCACGTCGACATATCATCCTCTCTGCACTTCTGCTCGATCATTTCGGCATTCATTCCGGTCAGATTCTATGATTATCGCCCCGTCAAGCTAGGCCTTGGCAATCTGAGATCAGACTCTGCCGACCTCCTCTCGTTGCCGTTTCCGGATCGCAGCATTACCTCTCTCTCCTGTATGCATGTTGTAGAACATGTCGGTTTGGGACGTTATGGCGATCCGCTTGATCCGGATGGCGATCTGAAGGCGGTCGAAGAACTGAAGAGGGTACTGGCCGACAACGGCGACCTGCTCTTCGTAGTACCGATGGGGAACCCTCCCCGAATCATGTTTAACGCCCACAGGATCTATAAGTATGATCAAGTGCGGGAGTTATTTCACGATCTTGAACTGAAGGAATTTGCCCTGATTCCGGATACTGCCGGGCAGGGGGGATTAGTCAGAAACGCAGATAAGCTTCTGGCGGACAAGCAGGCATATGGCTGCGGCTGTTTCTGGTTCAGAAGGACGCCATGATAATCAAGGTAGGGACACAGAACGAGTCAACCAGGCAACTCTGGCTGGAACAGGCATTACAACAGGTTCCGGAAGGCTCCCGGATACTTGATGCCGGAGCGGGCGAACTCCAGTTCAAACGATTCTGTTCCCATCTAAAATATGTATCTCAGGATTTTGCCCAATACAATGGCAAGGGAAACGCGAGCGGGCTGCAGATGGGAGCCTGGGATCAGAGCAAGCTTGACATCGTCAGCGACATTACGGCGATACCGGAACCTGACAATTCCTTCGACGCCATAATGTGCATTGAAGTGTTTGAACATCTGCCAAACCCGTTACTTGCGCTGAAAGAGTTTGCAAGACTTTTGCGCCCCGGCGGACAACTCATCCTGACAGCCCCTTTTTGCAGTCTGACACATTTCGCCCCTTTCCATTTCTATTCGGGATTCAACCGCTATTTTTATGAAACACATCTTTCAGCCCTGGGTCTGGATATTGTTGATATTCAACAAAACGGAAATTTCTTTGAATTCCTGGCTCAGGAGCTCCGACGCATCGGATTTGTGACCGAAAAATATACCGATAAAAGGATAACTCTCTTTGAAAAGATCTTTATTAAGTTGTTTCTGTTGATTGTCGCAAAATATTCGGCCAGAGACAGGGGGTCGGCGGAGATTCTTAATTTTGGCTATCACGTCAGGGCAGTGAAGGCAACTTAGATGATTATCGTAAAACTATCAGGCGGTCTCGGTAATCAGATGTTTCAATACGCCGCAGCCCGCAGGCTTGCGTTTCGTCGCAATGTGCCGCTCAAAATGGATCTGGCGGGTTTCGATCCGGTCAGGCCTGGAGAAACAGCGCGAAGTTACGCCTTGAACGTCTTCAAAATTGCGGCAGAGTTCGCTCAGCCCGAGGAAGTTGCGCGACTGTGCAGGAGAAGTAACAACCCGCTCATGAAGGCCTTAATGAATGCTTCCGTTACTCTACAGCCTCTAAGTATGCAAACCTGTTTCAAGGAGCGGCATTTTCATTTTGATCCTGACGTTCTGCGACTTGGTAGTGACGTTTACCTGGACGGTTACTGGCAATCAGAAAAGTATTTCACCGATGCGCTGGATCTGATCCGCGATGATTTCACGGCAGGCATTCCAGCTCCGGATAGCCGCCTTGATATTTCCGGGCGGATAATGGCAACCAATTCCGTTTCTCTCCACGTCCGCCGCGGCGATTATGCGACAAACCGGGTCACGGGAGAGTATCACGGTCTCTGCTCACTCGATTACTATCAGCGAGCCGTAAAGTACGTTGCAGATAGAACGGCTGATCCGCACCTGTTCATTTTTTCCGATGATATTCGCTGGGTGCGTGAACAGTTGCAACTCCGCTCTCCCATGACCATTGTGGAACATAGAGGGGGTGATTCGGCATACGAAGATCTGCGGCTTATGTCTCTCTGCAGGCACAACATTATTGCCAACAGCTCTTTCAGCTGGTGGGGGGCATGGCTTAACCGGAATCCTGAAAAAATAATTATGGCGCCGGGGCAATGGTTCAATCGGCCGGACATTTCGACCGATGACCTGATACCATCCGAGTGGCACAGGATTTGAACATGTCAACTTCTCCCAAAGTGACCGTATTAATGGCGGTTTTCAACGGGGCTCCCTTCTTGCGCGAGGCTATTCAAAGTATCCTGTCGCAAACCTTTACCGACTTCGAATTCCTGATAATCAACGACGGTTCTACTGACAGCTCACTCTCAATAGTCAACTCGTATGCCGACCCCCGGATCAAGCTTGTCAACAACGATACAAACAAGGGACTGATCGCATCCCTGAATATAGGAATCACACTTTCCTCCGGAGAATTTGTTGCCCGGATGGATTGTGACGACATCAGCTTGCCCGAACGTTTATCCAAACAGATCGAATTTTTGGATTCGCATCCCGAATGCTCCATGGTAGCCGTAAAATGCCGGTTCATTAATGCTGCGGGAGAGGAATGCGGAGTCTGGAACGATGATAGCAATTTTGCCTCATATGATGAGATAGTACAGCGTCTGCCGCGTACCAACTGCATTGCACACCCCGGAATTATGATCAGGAGCGGAACTCTTTCCACTTACCGCTATGATCCGAGACAGCTGAACTCGGAGGACTACGATCTCTGGCTCAGACTGGTCGCAGATGGTCACAGAATTGAAAAACTCGATGAATATCTTCTCAAATACCGCTTGAGCACGCTTTCTGTAACATACAAGAGCAATATGCGTCATCCCGATCTGAAAAATCTTCGCACGAAAGGCATCTTCTGCCTGAATAGAATAAAAGGTGGAAAACTCAATATTTTTACCTTGAAGGTGCTCTGCAGCAGTTTCAAAGATCTCTATTATTTTCTGGGCAAGCTGGTATTGGGCCTTCTCACCAAATGGGTTGCAGGATTCGGCAGAGCACTGGGAGGCATGCTCCCTTTTCGCAACCGGAGCAACCTGTTTTTTTTCTTCCCATTCTGCCATATCGGCGGGGCTGAAAGGGTCCACGCAGATATTGTCAACTGTTTCGCCGCAGAACATCCGTGGCTCTTTTTCTGTAAATGGTCGCCACGTCCCGGAGTACTCCGTGCCGACTTTGACAAGGCGGCGCGTACCTTTAACCTGTCTCTGCTTCTTAAATACACCTACCCTCTCAGTGCCGGATTCATGGCAGGATTCATCAACAGGCACCCCAACGGAGTTGTCTTCGGATGCAACACTCTTTTCTTCTACAAAATGCTCCCGTACCTTTCCAAAAACATCCGAGCGGTTGATCTGCTCCATGCATTCGGCGGAGGTGCGGAGGAGTTCAGTCTGCCGGTCGTTCATCATCTGGACAAGCGGGTAGTAATAACAGCTCAAACCAGGAACGATCTGACAACGCAATACAACGCCAAAGGTATTGACTCAGCCATGTGCAAACGGATAGAACTGATTGAAAATCGAGTGACTATCCCAACTGTTTACCCCGGCAAACCTGCTGCAGAAAAACTGAATATACTTTTTGTGGGGCGCAACTCGGAGGAAAAGCGTGTTCATATTGTAGGACGAGTAGCCGCTCTCTGTCTAAACAGGGGTATTCCGGTTATGGCTACCATGGTTGGTGCTGACCTGATCGGGGGGGTTGCAGGGAGCGACCGGCCATTCTGTAATTTTACCGGAGAAGTGACTGACCCGAGATTACTTCGCGAACTGTATGAGCGGGCGCATCTCCTCCTCCTGACCTCCAGTCGCGAAGGGTTCCCTATGGTAATCATGGAGGCTATGGCAGAAGGCGTCGTGCCGATTGCTACGAATGTGGGTGGTATTTCTCGACACCTGAAAACAGGAGTCAATGGCTGGCTGATTGAAAATTCACCGGTAGAGGCAATTATTGTGGAAGCAATGTTTGCGCAGATAGAAAAAATGTCCAAAGACAGGGATCAGTTGATGAGCATGTCCAGAAGCGCTTATCACTATGCCCGCGATAATTTTGGAGGAGAGAGGTTCTGCGGACGGTACCGATCGATAATACTGGATCAAAATGATAGCAGCCGGAATTCCAATGCCTAAGGTAAGCGTGATAATACCCTGCTATAATCAGGGCGCCTATCTGGAAGAGGCGGTAGATTCAGTCCTCAGGCAGAGTTTTCAGGATTTTGAGATCATCGTTGTCAATGATGGTTCAACGGAGGAACATACAACTCGCATCATTGAAAAATTCAAAAGGCCACACACCCGCATCATCACCTCTGTTAACCAGGGGGTTGCGATGGCGCGCAATACCGGAATCGGGCAAGCCAACGGCGAATACATCCTTCCGCTTGACGCCGATGACCGCATAGGCGCGACCTATCTGGAGAAGGCCGTGGGTGTTTTGGATATTGATCCAGAGGTGGGAATTGTCTATTGTCTGGCCGACTGTTTCGGCGCACGCCAGGGACATTGGGAAGTCCCACTCTTTTCGTTGTCTGGAATGAGATTCACAAACCTGATATTTTGCTCCGCACTCTACCGCAAGCCCGACTGGAAAGAAACGGGGGGGTACAATCCGAATATGGTGAACGGTTGGGAAGACTGGGATTTCTGGCTCTCTCTCCTTGAAATGGGCAGAAAAGTGTACCGCATCCCCGAGACACTCTTTTACTACCGGGTTACTGCAGGATCCCGGGAACGCTCCATGGATCGACAGACCCAGGTAGAGATGCATCTGCAACTGATGCGAAACCACCCCCGGCTGTTTCCGGTTCAGTCCCCTGCACTTTTGAGACTCTACTACCTGCTGCGCGAATCAAAGCTGTACCGGATAGCGAAAAAACTGCGGATACCCTCTTTAATAGGCAACAAAATGGCGGCCGGGCGATGAGAATTGTTTTTCTGGCGCCATTTGGAATCCGCCCGAAAGGGACCCTGATAGCCCGCATGCTTCCGCTTGCAGAGGGGTTACAGAGCCGTGGGCATCAGGTAACGATCATCGCTCCACCCTATACAAACCCTGAAGACTCCGGGCGTCTGGAGATACTCCGGGGAGTCCGTCTGCTAAACATCCGTCTTGCAAGTAGAGGGGCAATCGGTACTCTGCAGATGGCCTGGCGAATGTTACGGGGAGCCATGGCTGAAAAGCCGGATCTGATCCATCTCTTCAAGCCAAAAGGATACGGAGGTGTGGCAGCAATGCTCCTTATCCGGCTGCGGCGTTTCGGAGTTCGGCTCCCTCCGGTCATGGTTGATACCGATGATTGGGAGGGAAAGGGGGGAATGAATGAAACAGAGCCGTATTCAGCTGCAGAACGCCTGGTTTTCGCCTTCCAGGAACAATGGTTGTTGCGCGAATCCGATGGGGTGACTGCCGCCAGCAGGACACTGCACGATCTAGCGATTAATTCAGGGATGTCTCCCGATAAAACATTTTATCTGCCCAACTCTGTAGACGATATCCCGCAAAGGGACGGAGGCAAGGCTCGCAATAAACTGGGGATTGCTTCCGAAGCGCCGGTTCTGCTCCTCTACACCCGATTTTTTGAGTTCAACCAGGAGAAGCTTTATACTCTCTTTGCTTGCTTACGAAAAAAGCTCCCCGAGGTCCGTTTTCTTGTTGTCGGTAAGGGGCGGCGGGGAGAGGAACAGTCACTGCGCCTGGCAGCGGAAGTAAATGGTTTTTCGGATGCGCTCGTCATGACTGGATGGATCGAAGCGGAGCATCTTCCTGATCTGCTCGCCGTTGGAGACCTAGCCATCTACCCCTTCGACGACACACTGATAAATCGTGCCAAATGCCCCGCAAAACTGACTGAACTGCTTCGATCCGCCATTCCGGTAGTCGCAGACAGGGTTGGGCAAATCCCGGAATACCTTGCACCCGAACTCCATCGGTTGCTCTGCTCGCCGGGAGACGTGCAGGAAATGTCCGCCCGCTGCGAAGAGCTCTTGAGAAATCGTCCCCTCTGCAGGGAACTGGGCGATTTCGGCCGCAAATTTATTCTGCAGCATTTCCGCTGGTCGGACAGTGCCGCAAAACTGGAGCAGATTTACCAATTCATCTGTTCCGATGGAGATAGATAAATGACTGAACGCAGGAAAGACTTTCTTTATCTGGCAGCACTCTTGCTGTTGCTGATTCTCTTTTTCTCAAAAATTCTCTTAACCGATAAAATAATCCGCGCGCCCGATATCATCAATGAAGCATATTGGTGGATGAAGGGGTACAACGACAAATCTTTGGCGGAATTGTATTCGTTCAACCTTAAGGCGAGTTGGGATTTACTGAACAACAGCGGCAGTACCAATGAAGGGGGGATGAGTTCCATGCAGTTTCTCCTTCACCTGCCGCTCATCCTTCATTATTTCCCGGCGCCATCCTCGGTTGCCTGGTTCATTGTGCTGCATCTCTTCTTTGGTGCTGCCGGTGTCTACTCCTGTTGCCGCCTGATCGGCACAAGCCGGATGGCCGCCTTTTTTGCCGCCGTCGTCTTTGCGCTCTGCACTGAGAATGCTTCGCTGATAAATGCCGGACATGTCATGAAGATCGCCACGATTTCTTATGCGCCGTGGGCGTTTTTCTGCCTTGAAAAAGGGTTCCTGGGGAAAAGACTCTTCTGGTTCATGGCAACGGCTTTTGTACTCGCCATGCAGTTCTTTAATACCCACTGGCAGATTGCCTACTACAGCTGTCTCTCTGTTGGCGCATACGGAATCATCCGTTCCGCAGGCATTATTTTTTCCGGTAATAACAATCCTTCCTTTCCCATACGGCGTCTGCTTTCGTACAATATGGCTTTGCTTGCCTTTTTCCTTACCACCGTATCGATTTCATTGCTGCCGCTGGCCAACTGGTCCAAAGACACAAACCGGGGAGTCCAGAGTGGAGCAAATCAAGGCAAGGGGGGTCTCGACCGGGATGAGGCCATGTCCTGGTCCATGCCGCCGGAAGAGGCAACATCATTTGTAATACCGGGTTTCTTCGGTTTATCTCGACAGGAAGCGGGCCCGAATCCATCCAATATAAAGAGTTACTACTGGGGAAGGATGATTTTTACCCAGACCCAGTCATACCTGGGACTGCTCCCATGGTTGCTGGCGCCTCTGCCGCTTATTTTCCGTCGAGACAAATACACCTGGCTGGCCGTAATCGGTATTGTCGGAGGAATTTTATTTTCCATGGGCAAATACACGCCGTTTTACAATTTTCTTTTCGATTATCTCCCCGGCATAAATCGTTTCCGCGTGCCCAAGATGATCATGTTCATCCCGGTAATCGCAATAGGCATTTTATCCGCACGAGGCCTCGATTTGCTGATGGATACGGAAACACGCGCCACAAAGACCTTCCATAGATACCTTGCAGGAATATCTGCCCTGCCGGTTCTGCTGTTCCTATTATTTGTCTCTCTGTTTGCCGGACAGGAGATCCTGGTTCGCACCTTCCATGAGATGCTGTCGACACCAACTCGCTACGAACAGGGCTCATACCTCATAGGCCAGCGTATTTCAAATAGTATTCTCGAAACGGGGATATCTGCAATGCTGGCAGCAATTTCGGCATTGGCCATAGTTTTCGGCTCCCGAATTAAACGGTATACGCTCTTGCTTCCCGTTATTCTGCTGTTTGTCTACCTTGCAGACGTATGGCGCGTAGATAACAAATTCATGTTTACCGTTACAACGCCGGATAAGTCACGAAATGTCAAAACTCCGGCTATAGAGTTCATCAAACGTGTCCGGGAACAGTACAGGGTTCTTCCTCTGGACGGGAGTGATCCGATGCAGTATATATCCAATGGAATTCCGGTCATGTATACCTCCAATGCAGTCCAGCAACAACGCTGGCAGACATTTCTGGACAACTTTTCGCTGAATTCGGTTATGCCGGACCTATTGAACGTGAAGTACCTCATTTATTCATCCGCCCAATACAGCCAGGAAAAAGCATTCCTGGGCGAAAAATTCCAGCCGGTATTCAACTCCCCGGATGCCGCCCAGCTTGTTCTTGAAAACCGCACGGTGCTCCCAAAGGCATGGCTGGTGCCATCCATAGCGGTTGTGAAGAACCCGGCAGAACGTCTGGCTATTTTGCAGAACCCCGCCTTCAACCCGCGAACCGTAGCTCTTGTGGAATCTCCCCCACCAACGGTGCTCGCCAATCCGGAACAGGCGGTTGCGTTTCTCCAGCCAGGAGTCGCAGTACCTGTCTACGAGAACGAAAGGATTGTCGTCACCGCAGCGCCGACTGCCAACGCACTGCTTCTCCTCGGCGAAAAATACAGCAAGGGGTGGAGAGCGACAACAGACGGCAAGCCAACCGAGATTGTCCCGGCAAACCATATCCTGCGCGGCGTTTATCTAACTCCTGGCGCCCATAAGGTGGAGTTTCGCTTCGATCCGCTCCCCTTCAAAATCGGCAAATATCTGACACTGGCTTCTTTTGCGCTGTTTGCGGGGATGCTTGTACGTGAGTGGCTGATACGACGTAAAAGGATGAGTGATGAGGGATGATTTGACTCAGGATGAACTCAAGCTGTTTGATTTGCAGTTGTTTCAACCACTCCAAGGTTACCGCTATTCGCTGGATGCTCTTCTTCTGGCCCGGTTCTGCAGGGGATTGAAATCGGAAGGGAGAATAATCGATCTGGGGGCCGGGTGCGGAATTATTTCACTGGTTCTGGCTCGGATCAACCGGGCGGCTTCGGTGGTGGCGGTCGAGAAGAACCCGGAAATGGCAACGCTTGCAGAGCGGAATATCCTGCACAACGACCTGGCTGAAAGGGTTTCGGTTACTGAAAGTGACGTACTCGATATCCGGATGAATTTTCCTGACTCAGCCTTTGATCTTGTCGTATCCAATCCCCCCTTTCGTAAAAGCGGCAGCGGTAAAATCAGCCCCAGGGCCGGTCGGGATGCCGCCCGCCATGAATCAACCGCAGGGTTGGCTGATTTTATTGCCGCAGCCAAATATCTGGTGAAACCATCCGGGAGAATCTGCTTCATCCAGCTTCCTTCACGTTTGTCCGAATTCATGGTTCTGGCCGCTCAGTTGAAATTGTCCCTGTTGCGTCTCCGATTTGTTCACAGCAATGCGGAGTCGGAAGCAACCATGTTCATGGCCGAAATGGCCAAGGGGAGACGGACTCTGCCTCTGGTTGAGACGCCACTCTTCGTGAGGGATATGGATGGGGAATATACGGATGAAGTTGCGGAGATGTTGGGGACGCAGCGTAAAAAAACCTCCCAGGTTTCAAAAACCTGGGAGGTTTGATGGCCGATACATGGCGATTTTTGTCAGTTTTTGATCAGCAGGATCATCTGCATCTTTTCACCGTCACCGGCATGAATAGGGAAAATGAATCCCGTATGGCCGGCGGGCACCTTGAGACCCTCAACAGACGGCCGAATTGCGACCGGTGGATTGATGTTAATGATGACACCCATCTGTGACGCCTTGGCAGCTACGTTGCCGCAAACCACGTTGACAAATTCCATGACCGTATCTTCAAGAACCTCCGGCGGTTCGCATTCGACCGACTCTTCACGCAGAATGGCTCTGGCAATTTTTTTCTGGAGCAGTTCGGATACAGAAATCAGGTAACGTGCTTCGACATCACCTGAAAAGTCCATCGCCGCCATCATGAAGTTGGTGTTGATAATGGTCAACTGCTCACATTTACCTGGACGGAATTGGAGGTCGAGTACACGTGTGATCATCTTGTAGGTCAGATCGGCGGTCATTTCCCATATATTGCTGTTGGCGATGCTGCAGGGGAGTTCGATTCCTTCGGACACGTAGGGGGACTGGTCGGCCCTGAAATCTATCAGGTGCTGTTGAAGATTGTCGCTCGTAAGCGCGCCCACCTGGATGAGCGCCTCACCGATGTAAAGATGCGTGTTTTTCTGACGGGTAATTACATCATTTAACTGGCTGATCGTCAAAATATTCATCTCTACCAGAAGGTCCCCCAGTTTCATATCTTTGGACATCTGGGCGTTGTGGGCCCGCTGAATATCTGCTGCGGTTAAATAACCCATCGATACGGCCATTTCACCCAGCTTTAGATTATTCTGATCCTGAAGATCAATAGCTCTAAGCAGGGCGTCCCTGGTTACGATGTTTTTCTCCACCAGAAACTGTCCAAAAAATTTAACAGCCATATTCGTATCCTCTCACTAAATCAGAGTTCCCGCAGGATTCGCAGTACGTCGTCGGTCTCAAACGGCTTGGAGATGACATTTTTTGCGCCAAGTTTCAAGGCCTCGGTAAACTTGTCACCTACACCGCCAAGTGAAGTTACCATAACGACCTTGACCTCCTTGTCCATGACTGACAGGGTGCGGAGCGCCGTCAGGCCATCCATGCCGGGCATGTTCATGTCCATGCAGATAATTTCCGGATCTTCGGAATGATTCATCTTGATCGCCTCGGCTCCGTTCTTAGCGTGGCCGGCAGAGACGAAATCACCGGATTCGCTGATTATCCTCTCGAGCTGGCGGGCAACTGAAAGACTGTCATCAACTATAAGAACCTTCTTCTTTTCCACAAACCCTCCCGATGATACTGGCAAGTCACGCTGTTTCAGATTCAGCCACGGCTGATTGTAACAATATTGCCGGTGAATGTATCCGAAAGAGAAATAAAAGTCAAAAGTATGTTTGGCTTTTCATGGCAGCAAAAATTGTGATAGATTCGCTCAAATTTACTTCAAGGAGATTTTTAAGATGCAGATAAGTCACCCATCACTGTTGAGCGTAAAATGCTTTATTCTAGCTGCGCTTGTCGCATGCGGATCTTTTGTTCAGGCTGCCGGGAACGAGGCAAAAAAGGAGACCGCTTCCGCTCCGGTCCCGGTTTTTGAGGGAGCTGTCGCGCGCGTAAATGGAATTGCAATTGATGCCATCGAGATGCGACGGGCCAAAAAGGTGATGTTTCGCGGTCAGGAGGTACCTGCGGAACAGTTGGCAGAAATTGACAAGCAGGTGCTTGATCAGCTGTTGTCCGCCGAACTGTTATATCAGGCTGCCGCCAAATTGGAAATCAAAGATCTGGACAAACAGATCGATGCCGGATTGGCCCAGGCCAAGAAGCGTTTTAGCAAAGAGGAGGATTTTGTCAAAGCGATCAGAGGCATGGAAATGGACGAAAAGGCTCTGCGCGAGTACACTCGCCGGGATCTGCTCATCTCCAATTTTATCGAGTCTGCAATCGCACCGAAGGTCAAGGTAACGGAAGAGGAGGCCCGATCTTTCTATACCCAGAATCCGGACAAGTTCGCCCGTGGAGAATCGCTTAGGGCCAGTCATATACTGATTGGAGTTGATGAGAAAGCCTCAGCGGAAGACAAGAAAAAAGCACGCGATAAAGCAGAAAAACTGCGGAAAGATGTCGCAGAAGGCGCGGATTTTGCGACATTGGCCAAAGCGAACTCAACCTGCCCCAGCAGTAAGCAGGGGGGTGACTTGGGCTTTTTTGGAAAAGGTCAAATGGTTCCCCCCTTTGAGAAGGCGGCTTTTGCACTCAAACCGGGCGGGATTAGCGACGTTGTCGAGACTCAGTTCGGGTACCACATTATCAAGCTTATAGAGAAAAAACCGGCTGAAACGGTACAATTTAAAGAGGCTCAAGCCAGGATTGAGGAGTTTTTAAAAGGACAAAAAATCAATGCGGCTGTGAGGGAATACATATCCGAGGCCAGAAAGAGAGCCAAGATAGAGATACTTTTCAAATAAACCGGCAAGCCATTTTACCTTCTGCGGAACTTGAACGGCTGCCAGGATGTAATCCTGGCAGCCGTTTTTGATATTGCATATATTGTTTTTATAGTTTCTGCCAATATGCTAATCAGTAGTAAATTGGTTAATTGTCAGAGCAGTTTTGATCTGATTTTCAAACGCTATATCTATTCTCATAAACATGAGGTCACAATGATATCTTCGCGATGTCACGTTTTACAGGCAATTGTTGTAGTCACGGTAATGATGGCCTGTTTTCTGCTCTCTCAAGCCGTCTCAACTCTTCAGGCCGCTTTGCCCGTCCCGAACATTCTCGTTCTCAATTCATACAATCCTGGCTATGATTGGTCCGAAGACGAGATGAAGGGAGTGCGTGACGCTCTTGCCAAGGGCTTTCCCCGCACAGAACTGTTTGTCGAATACCTCGACACAAAGAAATTCCATACCAAAAAGCACTTTGCCCGTCTGGCCGACCTGCTGGAATCCAAGTATGCCAACCATCATCTCGATGTAATCATCGCCATGGACAATGCTGCGTTGGAATTCGCCTCGCAGTATCGACGCCGCTTCTCTCCCGGTACTCCTCTGGTTTTCTGCGGCATCAACGACTACGAACCATCCATGATTGCCGGGCAATCCTCCGTTACCGGAGTGGCTGAATATCACGATTCGGCCGGCACACTGGGATTGGCTCTCCAACTACATCCGGACACCCGCGACGTTTTTGTGATCCACGATTACACCGACACCGGCCTCGCAATACGTCACGAACTGGAAAAGAAAGCTCTCCGCTACCCGGCGGTGAAACTCCGGTTTATGGATGAAATGCCGCTTGAAGAAACGGTAAAACAACTGAAGATGTTTACTCCCGGTCAGATTGTGCTGATGTTATCGTATACGGTTGAAAAGGGTGGACGAACCTTCAGCCATTCTGAGGCGGCCAGGCTGGTCAGCAGCGCAAGTCCGGTTCCGGTCTATTCGGTATATGCGCCGCAATTAGGCAACGGAGTTGTCGGCGGCTGGCTGATTGAGGGGCATACACAGGGGGAGAAAGCGGCTGAACTTGCCATTCGCATTATCGGCGGGAAGCCTCCTGATAAAATGCCGGTTATAACAGCTAATCTTTCACGTCCTATGTTCGATTACAGCGTGCTGAAAAAGTTCAACATAAATTCGGCCAAGCTTCCTGCCGATACGATAATTATCAACAAACCGCCTTCAACCTTCGCCATTAACAAGAGAGTTGTCTGGCTGGGTTTCCTGTTCAGCCTCTTCTGTTCGATCGGTTTGATTGTTCTGACTTTGAATATACGTAAAAGGAGGCGACTTGAAGAGATGCTGCGCCTGAAGATCGATGAGTATCAGGAGTCGCAGGAGGAACTGCTGGCGACGGAGGAGATGCTGCGAGCGCAGGTTGACGAGTATATACTGAGTCAGGACGAACTCCAGGCAACCGAAGAGATGCTGCGGGAGCAGATCGGAGAATTTCGGACCACCCACGACCAGCTGCTTGCAACCGAGGAGATGCTGCGGGTTCAGCTGGATGTTGTCGAATCAAGTTCACAAAAATTCAAAGCCGTTTTCGAACATTCACCGATTACTGTTGCCCTTACTACTATTCCGGACGGTAAATTTACCGAGGTAAACAAGACGTTTATCGATATGTTCGGATTTACGCGAGAGGAAGCGGTCGGCAAAACCACTGTTGAGCTGGAAGTCTGGCTACATGAGGCCGACCGGAATCGATATCTGCAACTCTTTAGAGAAAACGGATTTGTCAGTAATTTTGAGGCTGAGATGCGTCGCAAGGGGGGGGAACTGTTTCCGGTACTCTTTTCCGGCGCTCTGGTCGAAATTGCCGGGAAACAATATATTCTGAGCACTGTTATGGATATTTCGGAACAGAAACGGCTTCAAAATCAGCTTAATCAGTCGCGGAAGATGGAAGTGGTCGGTCAACTGGCGGGAGGCATCGCCCATGATTTCAACAACATGCTGGCCGGAATCATGGCATCAGCCGAGTTGTTGAAGTTGCGCCTGGTGGACGATGAGAGAAATAGTAAAGCTCTGAATACCATCATCGAAGCCGCTGTCCGTTCTGCAGATCTGACGCGTGAACTGCTGACCTTCTCCCGCAAGGGGACCGCCGCTTCAGGTCCGGTTCGCATCCATGACACCATTGCCGCTGTAATTAGCTTGCTGGAACGCACAATTGACAAGCAGATACAGCTTTCAGCACGGCTTGAAGCAGGCAATCCTGTCGTTATGGGAGATCAGACTCAGCTTCAGAATGCGTTGCTCAATCTGGGGCTCAATGCCCGGGATGCGATGCCTCATGGTGGCGCTCTTTTATATGCAACGTCACTGAGAACCCTGGATGAGGCCGCCTGCCGGTCGCTCTGCATATCCCTTTTGCCCGGTCAGTATCTTGAAATAACGGTGTCCGACACCGGGGTCGGAATGACAAAAGCGGTTATGGAGCACATCTTCGAACCATTTTTTACCACCAAGGCGCTCGGCAAAGGTACCGGTCTCGGGTTGGCTGCTGTTTACGGAACTGTCCGGAGTCATAGTGGCGAATTGTATGTCCGGAGTGAACCGGGTGCCGGCTCGGTGTTCAAAATCTACCTCCCGGTGATTGAAGGGGATATGGTCGCTCCGGTCTGCACCGGAGAACCGGTCACCGGCAGCGGCGGAATATTGCTGGTAGATGACGAAGAGATGCTTCGTGCAGTCGGACGCGATCTGCTGGAAGATCTGGGCTACACGGTCTATCTGGCCGAAAACGGGGTTCAGGCGCTGGAAGTGTTTGCAATCCACCGGGGTGATATACATCTGGTTATACTTGATATGATCATGCCGAAGATGGGGGGGAGGGAGGCTTTTCTCCGCCTGCTTGAACATTCACCCGATCTGAAGGTAATTTTCTGTTCCGGCTTTCACCGCGAGGATACAGAAGTTGAGCTGCAAAAATTGGGAGCCTGCGGATTTATTCACAAGCCGTATAACATAACTGAACTGAGCCGGGCGGTGGCGGATGCTTTTGGACAGAGGTGATAAATAAAGGAGTATCTGGAAAAACTGTTGGCAAGCCTTTGTCCCCATAAAAAAGATGGAATAATTGCGCGCAGGCTATTTTTCATGATTTACGAAATAGGAGATGATAACATCATCAAGGTTTACAGCATCTGTTGATGCAGCGGGCTTTGGCATCTGGTCGGGAGTAGCCGCCTGTTCCGTTATTTCAGACAACTCGTAGCTTTAATTAAGTTGAGGTTTGACAGAGAATGCCTTATCGTCGAATTCTCCGGATTTGAGCCGGCGCATCATATTCTTATGCTGTTCCTTCATCAACCCCTCAACAACCTCCTCCACTCTCTCCATCTTGAGGATATCGGAGTAGCTGATTTTTTGGGAGCATAGGATTACACCTCCACGGAAGAGGAGCGTTACTATCTGTGGATTGGCAACGCCGCTATCCTCTGTCTGAACATGGAATGTCTCACCTTTATACTGCACATTATGATTGAATCCCAAAACCATAGAAGGACCCCACCCGCTTTCGGGTAAAGATTAGAGCGATACCGAATAATCCAAAACCGCAGTATTCATGGGCTGTTTTTTTTAATTTTTGATGCGCGTGGTACAGTCGTTTTCGCTGATGGAGGAGTAGGCGGCATTTCAAGAGTATAGTCCGGAACCAGCGGATCGGAGAGATCCAGATGAGGCAATAGCAATTTCCCATCACCATCGATTGTAAGTTTGACTTTGGTAATCTGGGGGAAATTGGTTGCTACGGTATTCACTATCGAATAAACCGCCATCATTTCGGCAGAACTGCCGGACGGAAGGGTTTCGGCAAAGACTTTATTCAGGTTGATGCTGGCCAGGTTCCCATCTATTCGAACCATATTTATGACCGTCCCATCCGGAAGCGGCGTGTCAAATTCACCAACAGGACCGTTTACAAGCTCTTCAAGCACGTTTTTCAGACAGGCGTCCGTTCCAACGCAAGGATCCAGTTCGCGAGCCTCCCGCGCCAGACGGGTGCCATCCTCCACGAAAAACAACACTGCCGTACGCTTGCCCGCCGGCTGCTGAACCTGTGGCAGTGCGGGCAGATCATGGCTGGCGCGGTACTTTTGCCATATCGTAAACCCGAAAACCAGGGCAACGACGACAAAAGGTATCAGCAGGTTTATATTGAACTGTTTTTTCGACGCTGGCGCCATTTATCTACTATCTCCATTTTCGTCATCAAGGCTTACCTGGTAAACATCTCCAAGCCGCCCTCCCAGAAATCTGTTACCGACCCTGATAAAACCGGCCGGAATATCACTGACATAATAGTGGTGGTTACCTTTTTCGGCCTCCGGCCTGAGTAGTTTTTTATCCCCCAAAATTTTGGCAACTGTGCGGGCAGTCTCTTCAGCCGAATCGACAAGAGTAACGCCGGGACCCATAACCTCAGAAATCAGCGGCTTGAGCAGCGGATAGTGTGTGCATCCCAACACCAGAGTATCCACTGCGGCTTCTTTCAGATCCTTAAGGTAACTCTGGGCGGTCAATCTGGCCACCAAATTGTCGGTCCAACCCTCTTCGGCCAGTGGAACAAAGAGCGGACAGGCCTGAGTCAACACCTCGGCCCTCGGCTCCAGTCGTTTAATAGCACGGGTATAAGCGCTGCTCCGGATAGTACCTGCGGTGCCGATCACGCCTATTCGGCCTGAACGAGTAACTTCAACCGCTCGTCGGGCGCCCGGTTCGATAACGCCGACCACCGGAATCGAGAGTTGCCGTTTTAAGGCGGACAAGGCCACGGCCGAGGCGGTATTACAAGCCACCACAAGCAGCTTGATATCGCGCTTGAGCAGAAAACCCGCAATTTCAACGGCGTATCGCGTCACCGTCTCGGGCGACTTGGTGCCGTACGGCACACGGGCAGTATCGCCGAAATAAACGGTGTCCTCCTGGGGCAACTTCCGTATGATCTCGCGCAGAACCGTCAGTCCCCCTACCCCGGAATCAAATATTCCTATGGCCTGCCAAGACACAATAAGAACCCCTCAAATTCGATAATTATTATAAACTTGAATTTATATACCCGTTTTTATCAATAATGCAATCCATTTACTTATATTTGCAGCCTAAATTTCAACACATATTATAGAACTTGACGTATCATTTATAATTGCTTAGTTTCGTGTTGCAAAGCATCATTGCATACATATTCTGGAGGGACGCCTGTGTATTCCATGGACAATGTCGGCAGAAACACGATTGCGATGGTTCTGGCAGGAGGTAAGGGAGAACGCTTAACTCCGCTCACTATTCGGCGTGCCAAACCGAGCGTTGCCTTTGGAGGAAAATACAAGATAATCGATTTTGTTCTCTCCAACATGTTTAACTCAGGCATTAAAACGGTTTATATACTGACTCAGTACCGGGCGTTTTCGTTGAATAAGCACATCCGAGAATCATGGGGCAAATGGACCGGTCTGGGTGAGTTTTACGTGGACATTTCACCGGAGACCAGCAGCGAAAGTGAAGAATGGTTCAGAGGAACGGCCGATGCCATTCTACAGTATCTCCGTTTTGTAGAGTCCTCGGATGCCGATTATGTGGCAATCTTTGGAGGAGACCATATCTACAAGATGGACATCACCCAGATGATCAACTTTCACAGGATGAACCGGGCCGATATCACAATCGCCGCCCTGGAGGTTTCTGTGGAGGATGCAAGCCGTTTCGGTGTCTTTTCTGTCGACGATGATTCAAAAGTGACCGGTTTCGAGGAAAAACCTGCCGTCCCTGAAACAATTCCCGGACGAAACACCTGTTATGCTTCAATGGGCAATTACATCTTTTCTACAAAAAAACTGATTGAAGTGCTGCTGGAAGGTAAAAAACAGCATGCCGATCTGGATTTTGGCAAGCATGTAATCCCGATGATGCTGGCGGGCGGCGACCGGATATTTGCCTATAACTTCAATGACAACGTTATCCCAGGCATGAAGCCGGAGGAACGTGGCTATTGGAAGGACGTCGGAACTATCGACTCATACTACGAGGCAAACATGGATCTGATCCACGTATCGCCTCAGTTGAACCTCTACAACTACAAATGGCCAATTCTCACCAACCAGGGGAATCTGCCGCCAGCCAAAACCGTCTTCGACGATGGCGAGCGGCGCGGCCAAAACATAAATTCTTATGTCTGCGCCGGCTGCATTACAAGCGGCAGCACGGTTATGCGCTCAATACTCGGGCCACTCTGCAAGATTAACAGCTACAGTCTGGTGGAGGATTCTATTCTCTTTGAAAATGTCACCGTTGGTCGTCACGTCAAGATCAGACGTACGATAATTGACAAGGGGGTGGTCATTCCTGACGGCTCGACAATCGGTTACGACCTCGGAGAAGACCGGCGCAATGGTTATACGGTGACAGATTCAGGGATTGTCGTGGTACCTCGCAAAGACAAGTAATAAGAGACGAAATACCGGGTTTATGAGCCGTTGCGATATTGCGATTCATTTGACAAACCTTCCGTGTTGATACTCCTCAAAGGCAATCCTTAATTCCTCTTGAGTATTCATGACGATCGGACCCTGCCAGGCTACCGGCTCTTTCAACGGTTTTCCGGTGAGCAGGAGAAAGCGTACAGGCTGATTTATCGTAAAGACCTGGACCATATCACCGGCATGCTCAAACAATATAACGTTTTCCGGCATATGAACGTCGCGACTGTCGTCGAAACATCCCTCTCCCGCCAGTATATAGGCCAAGGCTGTATGCCCGGTCTGCAGCCCGTGGCCGAAAGTCGTTCCGCCCGGGACTGTAATGTCAAACATTTCCGGTTCGATCACGATATCAGCTACCGGTCCTCTAACACCCCCCACCTCACCAGCGATAACCTTGACCGTTACACCGTTCTCAAGCGTTACTTCCGGGATATCGGCCGCCTTGACATCCCGGTATCTGGGCGTCATCATCTTATATGCAGCAGGAAGATTAGCCCAGAACTGGAATCCCCACATGGTGCCGGTAGGACTTACCTGCGGCATTTCCTGATGGATAATGCCGCTGCCGGCAGTCATCCACTGCACGTCCCCAGCACCAATGACCCCCTTGTTGCCCATGCTGTCACCATGTTCAACCACCCCCTCCAGCACGTAGGTAATGGTTTCGATACCCCGGTGAGGGTGCCAGGGAAAACCCGCCAGGTATTCGTCCGGGTCGGAGGAATGGAAATCGTCCAGCATCAGGAACGGGTCGAATCGTGGCACCTGGGCATAGCCGAAGGCTCGTTTAAGATGGACACCCGCGCCTTCAATGGCAGGTATGCTCTTAAATGTTTTTGCAATGCGCCGCGTGGTCATGTTGGAACTCCCAATTTAAAATATAATCCGCTGATAGGATTCGATGTCAATAAGCTGATTTGAGCTTTTCATCTCAGTTCAGCCGCGCCGATCATTATGGAAACCATGAGTTGTATTCGATGCCGATTATGTTATTGTTTATATCATAGTTTATTCCGATCCGGAAACCCGGATCAGCTGCTACCGGTTGAATCCTTCGGACCACCTGAGAATCGGAGCATTACGATATGCTCTTAATTAATTACCGGAACTTGCCGGAACAGACAGGCGCGAAGATTGCCAACAAAATGGAAACATCTCTTCACTTAGAGGCGCTCACGGTGTTTTGACATGAAAACCTGGAAATGCGAAGTCTGCGGTTACATACACTCTGGTGACAAACCGCCATATTCCTGTCCGGTCTGCGGTGCTGATGAGGACTGTTTCAACGTTCTTGAAATCAATGCAGAAAAGAAAACACCGGCCACGGCGGAACTCTGGAAGTGCGGTATCTGCAACTACCTACACAAGGCGACAGAATCTCCTTCGGTCTGCCCGGTTTGCAGCGCCTCAGGCAACCTGTTCGTTCCTCTCTCAATCACCGACTCCCCCGTCACGCAGTCTGACGACACCCTTCGCATCGTTGTGCTCGGGGGGGGCATTGCCGGTTTGACGGCCGCAACAGAGGCACGCCGACAGTCGCCGCATGCCTCAATCAGGCTCGTGTCACGCGAACGATCTCTCCCTTACTACCGCCTGAACTTGACTCGCTTTCTGGCTGGCGATATAGCGGAAAAGGAATTGCAGATACAATCACAGCAATGGTTTGATGAACAGTCCATTAATTGCATTTCTGCCGAAGCAACATTGATTGACCGTGATAAACGGTTCGTTTATCTGCGTGATGGGGGGCAGCTTGTATATGATCGCCTGGTGCTGACGAACGGCGCGCACCCCTTCATCCCGCCTTTTCCAGGCGTCACGCGTGACGGAGTCAGCGTGTTGAGAACAATCGAAGACGCCCGCTCGATACTGAAGCGACTTACGCCATCTTCATGCGTCGTCTGCATTGGCGGCGGACTTTTGGGGCTCGAAACGGCGGGCGCAATGGCACGTCAAGGCGCAACCGTCACCGTAGTGGAAGGGTTCTCTTCGCTCTTACCGCGCCAACTGCCTCCACGGGCGGGAAATATGCTGCAACAAAGACTTGAAGCGCAGGGTCTGACAATTTTGTGCGGCGAAACAGTCAAAGAACTGGCTGGAGATGAAAGTGTGCGGGGAGTGCTGCTGGAAAGCGGTCGGCAGCTACCGGCCGATCTCGTAATTGTGACCGCCGGAGTCCGCCCAAACAGTTATCTGGCCCGGCAAGCCGGACTCACGGTACATCAAGGCATTGTCGTAGACGACCGTATGTTCAGCTCTGATCCTGCCATTCTTGCGGCAGGTGATGTGGCTGAACATAGAGGTACGCTGTACGGCATCTGGCCGGCCGGTTACGCCCAGGGGGTTGTGGCAGGATGCAATGCCGCCGGAGGTAGGGCCGAGTTCGACGGTCTCGCCCCCTCAACCAGGATCAAAGTGCTCGATGTCGACCTGTTCAGTTGCGGCCAGATTCACCCTGAAGATGCCAGCACCAGTTTGCATGAGCAAGAACTGAACGGCGTCTACCGGGCCATCTTCTGCCGTGACGGCCAACTGCTCGGCGCAGTACTGTATGGGGACACTACAACTGCAGGATTATTGAAGGAAATTGTCGAAAGCGGCCGCCAGATATCGGAATTTCCGGAACTAGTCACTCTGTTTCCTAAACTGTGATCGCAGTGGCACGTAAGTAACAAGCCTATGACCAAACCAATAAGTATCGGCGTCAGCGCCTGTCTTCTGGGATATCGGGTCCGCTACGACGGCGGCCAGAGACATGACCCCTATATCACAGATATTCTGGGACGCTTATTCAGTTTTGTGCCGATATGCCCTGAAGTTGAGTGCGGTATGCCAACTCCGCGGGAGGCAATGAGACTTGAGGGGAACCCTGCAGCCCCACGCCTCCTGACCCGCCGTACACTCATCGACAGGACCGGGCAGATGCTGGCTTTCTGCTCTTTAAAGACCAGAGAACTTGAACACGAAAACCTCTGCGGATTTATTTTCAAAGAACGTTCACCAAGTTGCGGCCTTACAACGGTTCCGCTCTATAACAGCGGAGTTTCAGGTCTGTTTACCGCTGGACTGTTCGCAAAAGAGGTTGCAGGTTGTTTCCCGTTGATCCCTCTGGAGGAAGCTGAAAACCTGAAAAATCCGGATATCCGTGAAAATTTCATCGAACGCGTCTTTCTCTATAGCAACCAGCACCGCTTCGGAAACGATCTTTCCTAGATACATTTCAACAAGTCAAAACATTTGATTCAAATAGTTTTATTGAAGCGGCTCATAAGCCGCGAGAAGAATCTCCTTAAATCTCCTTGACAAAAGCCAGGTCGCTTATTAACTTGGAGTCATTGGCACTCAACAGTAGCGAGTGCTTTTTTTTGGAGTCATCTCATGGATGTGGAACTCTCTTTACGTAGCAGGCAAATACTTGAAGCGATCGTGGAAGATTACATCGCTACCGCCGAACCGGTAGGCAGCAGTGCGGTAGCGCGCCGTCACTCTCTTACACTCTCCTCGGCAACGGTACGTAACGTAATGGCAAATCTGGAAGAGATGGGGCTTCTTTCGTCGCCGCACACTTCGGCCGGCAGAATTCCTACCGAAAAGGCCTACAGATTCTATGTTGATTCGCTGGTGGCATTGAGAAGAGTCAGCCGCGAAGAAAAACGCATGATTATAAGCCATTGCCGCCAGTCAGGCGCAGGTTTGTCCGGGATTCTGAAAGAGACCAGCCGCACACTTTCTCAGCTTTCCAACTATATGGGTATTGTGGTGGCCCCCAGTTTCACATCCGACGTATTTCGTCATATCGAATTCATTCGTCTCGGGCAGCGCAAGATTCTGGCTATTCTGGTATCCAGCAAAGGGGCTGTTCAGAACCGGTTGATCGAAACCGAGGATGACCATGCCCCTGAGGAACTACTCAGAATGTGTAATTATTTGAATGAGATGATGCAGGGAATGACGATCAGCCAGGCACGTGAGCGCATACTGACAGAGATGAAGAGCCAGAAGGCTCAGTATGATCAACTCATGTCCAAAGCCCTTCGCATAAGCGAACAGGCGGTAACTGTTGAGAATGATGAAGTTTTCATCGAAGGGCAGGCTCGCATCCTCGATCAGCCGGAGTTTAGCGATGCCGCCAGGATGAAGGAAATTTACGAGGCCTTCGAGCAGAAAGGGATTATACTTAAGCTTTTGTCACGCTGTATGATTGCGGATGGCGTACAGATATACATCGGCTCGGAAACTTCTCTGAGCCGGTCGGCCGGAATCAGCCTGATCACCTCCCGTTTTGTCACCAGCAGCAACACAGTCGGGATGCTGGGGGTTATTGGGCCGACAAGAATGGGGTACTCCAGTGTAATTCCGATCGTTGACTATACTGCCAAAATGGTAAGCCGAATATTAAACGAAACCTGAGCACCAGAACAACTATGAACAAGAGGACAAATAAAATCATGGAAACAAAAGATATCGTGGAACTCTCCGGCGGCGAGCCGCCTCTCGATTCTGAGGCCGGCTACAAAAGCTCTAACGACGATACAGCTCTCACGCTGGAGGAACAACTGGCAGCCAAGGTGAAGGAGGCCGGCGAAAACTGGGACCGTTTCCTGCGCGAACGGGCGGATATGGAAAACTACCGCAAACGGGTCAACCGCGAAAAGGAGGAGTTGCTGAACTACGGCAACAAATCATTGATAGAGGAGATCCTGCCGATCATAGACAATCTTGAGCGAGCATTGGCACACGCCTCTGAGGATGGATTGGGGGCGCTGGTGGAGGGGATCCGCTTGACCCACGGAATGTTGCTAAGCTCGTTGAAAAAGTTTGGTGTGTCTCCGCTAGAGGTAATCGGCTCACAGTTCGATCCTGCTTTTCACCAGGCCATGGCTCAGCTGCCGACCGACGAACAGACACCAAATACTGTCATCGAGGAACACCAGAAGGGGTACATGTTGAAGGAGCGGCTGCTGCGTCCCGCCATGGTTACGGTATCCACACCTGTAAAATAATTTTCGCGGCACCTTGTTTTTTAAAAAACCGATGATTAGATTCTTGATAAGAGCTGGGCAGACGGTTTACTGAATTAACCGGTTTTCATCCGGAATCCACGGACGGGAAGCTGTTTATTGCATGATGGGCACCGAATAAATTGTCCCTGCTTAAACCGCAAAATAAATCTTAACTTACCAATAGGAGGAGTACAAATCATGAGTAAAGTAATCGGAATCGACCTCGGAACAACCAACTCCTGCGTCTCAATTATGGAGGGGGGCGAACCGGTTGTTATCGCCAACTCGGAGGGTAGCCGCACAACCCCTTCAATGGTGGCAATTTCTGACAGCGGCGAACGCCTTGTAGGTCAGCAGGCCAAGCGCCAGGCAGTAACTAACCCTGAAAACACTCTGTACGCTATCAAGCGCCTGATCGGTCGCAAGTTTGATTCGGAAGCGGTCAGAAAAGATATCGCCATCTCTCCTTTCAAGATTGTAAAGGCCGATAACGGCGATGCCTGGGTAGAGGTTCGCGACAAGCGTTATTCAGCGCCTGAAATATCTGCCATGATTCTGCAGAAAATGAAGAAGACCGCTGAAGATTATCTGGGAACCTCCGTCACCGACGCCGTCATCACAGTGCCGGCATATTTCGACGACTCGCAGCGTCAGGCCACCAAGGACGCCGGCAAGATTGCCGGCCTTAACGTCCTCCGCATTATCAATGAGCCGACCGCTGCTGCTCTGGCGTACGGTCTGGACAAGAAAAAAGATGAGAAGATTGCAGTATTCGACCTTGGTGGAGGTACATTTGACGTCTCGATCCTGGAACTGGGCGACGGTGTGTTTGAGGTTAAATCGACCAACGGAGACACGTTTCTGGGAGGAGAAGACTTTGATCAACTGGTAATCGACTGGATTGCCGCCGAGTTCAAAAAAGACCAGGGTATAGATCTTCGTGGCGACAAGATGGCTTTGCAACGACTCAAGGAGGCTGCGGAGAAAGCCAAGTGCGAACTTTCAACTTCAGTAGAGACCGACATAAATCTGCCATTCATAACTGCTGACGCTTCCGGTCCAAAACATCTGACTCTGAAACTCTCCAGAGCCAAACTTGAATCTATCTGCGCCGAACTGCTGGCCAAACTGGACGGCCCCTGCCGTACGGCTCTAAAAGATGCCGGCCTCTCTGCAAAGGACATAGACGAGGTTATTCTTGTTGGTGGGATGACCCGCATGCCTGCGGTCCAGAAAAAGGTTGAGGACATCTTTGGCAAAACACCCAGCAAGGGAGTCAACCCCGATGAGGTAGTCGCCATTGGCGCAGGCATCCAGGGGGGCGTTTTGAGAGGCGATGTCAAAGACGTGCTGTTGCTTGACGTTACCCCGCTCTCACTCGGTATCGAAACTCTGGGCAGTGTCATGACACGCCTGATCGAGAAAAATACCACCATCCCCTGTCGCAAAAGCCAGGTTTTCTCGACCGCAGCAGACAATCAGCCGGCGGTTTCCATTCATGTGCTTCAGGGCGAACGAGAAATGGCCCACGACAACAAAACCCTCGGCAATTTTGAATTGACCGGTATTCCGCCGGCACCGCGCGGCATGCCGCAAGTCGAGGTCACCTTCGACATCGATGCAAACGGCATAGTGCATGTCTCCGCCAAGGATCTCGGTACCGGCAAGGAACAGTCGATCCGTATCACAGCGTCTTCCGGCCTCTCCAAGGAGGAGATAGACAAGATGGTACGTGACGCGGAGGCTCACGCCGATGAGGACAAAAAGAAACGCGAGGCGATCGAAGCACGTAACCATGCAGACAGCATGGTCTACAGTACCGAAAAGTCTCTGAAGGAATTCGGCGACAAGATCGATGCGGTCGAAAAGGGTAATATTGAGAACAAGATAGCAGAACTTAAGAAAATAATGGAAGGCGAGGACTCCGAAGCCATCAAAAAGGGGACCGAAGAACTAGCCCAGTCGGCTCATAAGCTGGCCGAGGCCATGTATGCCAAAACTGCTGGAGCCGAGTCCGAGGGCGGAGGGGCGGAACAGGGTGAGACATCCAAGCCAAAGGACGACAAGGTTGTGGATGCCGATTTTGAAGAAGTCAAGGAAGAGAAGAAGAAGTAATACCGGTTTCAAATCTGTGATGCTGACTATATCATTCATGTAGCGGGCAGCGCCTCGTTTTGAGGCGCTGCTTGTTGCATTCTCAAGGAACCTTATTGTGGCCAATGGTGAAAAACGTGATTATTACGAAGTGCTGGGAGTCCATCGAAACGCCTCGGAAACCGAAATAAAAAAAGCCTTTCGCAAGGTGGCCATACAACACCATCCTGATAAAAACCCTGGTGACAAGGATGCTGAGGACCGTTTCAAAGAAGCGACAGAGGCCTACGAGATACTCTCGGATCCGCAAAAACGAGCTCAGTATGACCAGTTCGGGCATGCCGGGGTTTCCGGAGCCGGCGGATTTTCGAGTGGCGGTTTCGGGGCAGGCACCCCCTTTGGCGACATTTTTGGAGATATTTTTGGCGATATCTTCGGCGCTGCCGGAGGAGGGAGAGGCCGTGCTCAGGGAAGACGTGGCGACGACCTCCTCTACAATATGGAAATCAGCTTCGAAGAGGCCGCCTTCGGTGTTGAAAAGAAGATCGAGGTTCCATTTGCCAAGCGTTGCGTAACATGCAACGGCTCCGGTTCCAAGCCCGGCACCGATCCGAAGGTCTGTCCCACATGCCGTGGTGCAGGGCAGGTTCGCTACCAGCAGGGCTTTTTCAGTGTAAGCAAGACCTGTGGTCATTGCAACGGCGAGGGGAAGGTCGTGGACGATCCCTGTCCCGACTGTCGTGGCAAAGGCAGCATCAAAGACACCAAGACGCTCTCTGTGAAGATACCGGGCGGCGTTGAAACCGGCTCGCGTCTAAAGGTGACCGGAGAAGGGGGTCAGGGCAAAGGGGGCCCAAACGGGGATCTATACGTTGCGATCAGCGTTAAGGAGCATGCACTTTTTCAGCGCGAGGAGAACAACGTCATCTGTGAAATACCGATCAGCTTTATCCAGGCAACTCTGGGTTGCGAGCTTGAGGTTCCTACCCTGGACGGCAAGGTTGCCATGAAGATTCCTGACGGTACACAATCGGGCAAGATATATCGGCTGAAGGGCAAGGGAATACCTTCTCTACAGGGGTATGGACGTGGTGACCAGTTGGTGGTGGTTCGGGTTGAGACTCCAATCAATCTAAACAAAAAACAGAAAGAACTTCTGGAGGAGTTCGCCAAAATCAGCGGCGAAGACATTCACCCGATGAAAAAGGGCTTTGTCAACAAGGTAATGGATTTTCTCAGTTAGCGCTTAAGCACCTACTTATTTTCCGATACCCAACGCTTTTTTCTTGCCTGCATTGATGATATATTTTAGCATTCAGCACATTTCAGCAAACTGACGGGGTGAGTTCAATATGGATAAACAGCAGATGGCAGAAAAGACCGCCGAAGTACTTCGCCCCTTTGAAACTGGCAATCTCATCGACACTATTCAGAATTTAACCCTCCATCAGATTTTTACAAACCCGGTAATACTGATCATAATTGCAGTTGTTTTCTTCTTCGGAATCATCAGGCGGTCAAAACCAGTTCTGTTGGGGCTGTTTTCGCTGCTCTGCCTGATCGTAATCGTACGCTTCGCCTTGCCGGCCCCTGGAGATGCCCTTTCTTTCAAATCCACGCTACCCTTCGTCGGAGGCGGTCTTTTGGTCGGAGGAGTGGTAATCTACTTTACGCTTGTAAAATCCGGTTAATTAATTCGGCAATCTATGAGTCATCCTTGAACAACGTTAAAGCCGGTTGCGTTCTTTAACACCGGTATTTATAGCTTCATTCAGAATGGCGGGTAAGAAAACAGTGCAAGGATTATTTGATATATGAAAATTGATAAACGTGACTGGATGTTTGTTGGATTGATAGTTGTGGTCCTTGGAATTTTTATCGGGATTAGCGGACGGGAAAAAACCAGATTTGTGCCGAAAGACGCCATGCACAAAATCGCCTATGAGGCAGCTTATAAAAATGCGCCCGGCGCGGACGCATCGCTCTTCAAACGGGTTTTTTTCAAACCTGACAAGAAAGGCGCCGAGGTATTATGTGAGCCCTGTCACCTGGAAAAAAAGGTGCCATTTCCCCCTGACCATCCCTCCAAGAACCGCTGTCTGTTTTGCCACAAGCTTAAACAGAATTGAATTTGGCGGAAGAACAAGATGCTAAAAGCCGGCAGTATCCCTATGCATTATCCCGTTTTTCGGCTTCCTCTTCTGCGTCTGCCATCCTGACAGCTTCCTGATCCGGTTCTTCGAAACTGACCCGCCCGATTTTTCCCGCTCTGAGTTCGCGCAAAAAGGCTTCAGAAGCCCGGTGAATATCCACCCCTCCACCAGTAATAAGGCAACCGAGACGGCGACCGATCGCTTCCAGCATCGCAGCAGCGGTATCAGGCAGTTCGGACAGCTTGTAATGTTCTCTGATAAGTTCAGGATAACGCTGCATCATGAACTCAGCGGCAAACAACCCTACGCAGGTATAGTCAAGTGCACTTGCCCCGATGGCGCCGCTGGTTGCCAGGCGGTATGCGACAATCTGGTCGCTCATGTCAGGCCAGAGCAGTCCCGGCGTATCGGACAGGATAATGCCGTTCCTGAGATCTATCTGCTGGGCACAGGTTGTGATGGCCGGTTTGTCGCCCACCTTCGCCATGCACTTGCCTGCCAGGGTATTGATAAGTGTTGACTTCCCCACATTGGGAATCCCGAACACCATGGCGCGCAACGGCCAGCCAGGCCTGCCGCGATTAGGCGCCAGTCGCTGACAGAGCTTGATTAGCTGTTTTGTTTCCGAATGCTGCTTCGCCGATAGCGGGAGGGCGTGAACTCCGGACTCTCTTTCAAAATTGCGAACCCAGGCTCTCGTAACAACCGGATCGGCAAGATCATTTTTATTCAGCACCTTTATGCGGGGCTTGTTTCGATGCATCTCCTCAAGCTGGTGATTGGAACTGGAAGATGGAAGGCGGGCGTCAAGCACTTCAATAATGACGTCAATCCTTCGAATCGCCTCCGCCATCTGTTCCTGGGCCTTGCCCATATGACCGGGATACCATCTGATTGTCATCCATTTATTCCTTTATTAGTACAACTCATACTAAGCAGTAATTTGTAACATACTGTATTATATAATTAAATTATACGCCATTTCATTTTAGGTAGGATATAGGTAGGAACAGGCTCGTTTTCCTTCCTTCATGACGCTGCGATTATAGCCCATTCTTTCATCGTCCTCAAACAAAAAGCCTCCTCCTGTCTGGAATGTTCCACAAATATTTCAGCCATTTTGGGCTTTTCTATCCTTTATTTAAATCACCTACCCATCAATAGGGGAAGTATTTGCCTTCCCACCAAC
>JAQTRC010000027.1 GCA_028712665.1 Desulfuromonadaceae bacterium | reverse complement strand
GCAACTCAAGAAACTGCATCAACAGTCGATACGTGATACCCCAAAGTACCGGTTTACCGTCAGATGGAAGCCTGATTGCAGGAACTTCCATCCTCCTGTCATCGAACGCGACATCGGCCAGCAGATGTCTTGCAGTGTCGCGCAAGTCAGAGAGCCTGGTCCAGAAGACATCACTGACTTCATCGCTTAATTTAGGGACAGAGGACGTTTGATCCATCCCGAACACACAGCAGGAAACCCGCACCGGCAGATTGGTGCCGACGATATCGGAAAGGCGCCCTAGATAACACCCCTCTTCAAGGTCAATCCCGATTTCCTCCTGGGTCTCTCTCCGGGCCGTTTGACAGACAAGTTCACCCGCTTCCAGCTTACCCCCTGGAAATGCGATATGCCCTGACCATGGATCATTATCATCCGCAGCCCGCTGTATAAAAAGTATCTCCAGATCATCAACCGCCTGACGCAGGATCATTGCTACCGAGGCAAGGGTACGCCCCCCTGAATCCATCAGCGTCTCACTGTCCCGACTCCCCAGCAGCTCTGAAATCTGTTCGAAAATATGGCTTTGTTTGACTTTAGTTCCGGTCATCTGTAGGATTATCCCCGTCTGTTGGTTGTAACCATCCTTACCCTACCAAATCGTATCGTCAAGCAAAATATTACCTACCCTGATAAACGGGATAAGTGCGTTAACGAATCTATTTTCTGCCGAAAACTCAGAAAATAGCTTCTAACTTACTAAAGCAGTCGAGGTCCGACATGCCGCATGTTTCAATTCTTATGCCTCTGCGCAATGAGGAGCGCCGTCTTCCGGCGGCACTGGACTCCCTATACCGCCAGACTCTGACTGACTGGGAACTGGTGGCGGTTGACGACGGTTCTGATGATGGAACTCCCCGCATCCTCGATATTGCATCTCGCATGGATAGTCGAGTGCGCTTCATCAGGCGCGAGCGGGGCGGCCTGGTTGCTGCACTCAATGCCGGATTGGAGGAGTGTCAAGCCCCTCTCTTGGCACGCATGGACGGAGATGACATCAGTCATCCCAGGCGCCTTGAGATGCAGGCAGCCCATCTGGATGCAGATTCAACCACCGGCCTTGTAGCCTGCAACTTCCGGCACTTTCCACGCAACAACCTGAAACAGGGGATGATTGCCTACGAAACCTGGCAAAACAGACTCGTAGATCACGGACTGATCATGCGTGACCTGTTTGTTGAGTCTCCCTTCGTACACCCGAGTATCATGAGCCGCCGGGTAATTCTGGAACAACTGGGGGGGTATAAGGAGCGGAACTGGCCGGAAGACTACGACCTCTGGCTGAGGATGGCAGCGGTCGGGATCCATTTTGCCCGTCTGCCCCAAACCCTTTTTTTCTGGCGCGACCATCCGAAACGTGCGACCCGAACTATGGACCAATACAATTTAGGCGCCTTCCGCTCCTGCAAGTTACACCATCTGCTTCAAGGGTTTCTCAATAATATCGGCGAAGTTGTTATTGCCGGAGCAGGAGTGGAGGCGCGGGCCTGGCAACGACTTATGGCGACTGCCGGTATCCGCGTCTCTCACTGGCTGGATGTTGACCCGCGCAAGATCGGGCGGACCTTGCACGGGGCACAGATCTTGCGCCCTGAAGATCTGAAACTTGCCGGCAGAAGGATGATTGTCGCAATCGGCGTGCGCGGAGCGCGCGAGCAGTTCAGGGCGGTCTCCGAAAAACTGGGATGGGAGGAAGGGGTGGACTTTACGTGTGTCGCGTGATAAAAACGCTGCTACACCATCCGGTTGAAAGGTTTTATAATGATACCAAGCAGGGAAGAACTGGCGCTTTCGATCGATCAGGCAGAGTGGGAAACGCTCCGTCCCCATCTTGAACGTGGCGGGCTTATTCTGGTGGACGACAACCTTGACCTGGCCGATACCGCCTTAAAGGTTGCCTCAGACGATGTCGAGATTATTCAGCGGTGGGTCGAAAACGGTATGATCGGTAAACCTTCCGACTCAAAGATTCGTTCCTGGAATGAAGAGCGGCAGAAAATATTCGCCATGCTGATAGTAAGCCCGTATATCCTCATTCAGGAGAAGATGCCTATTTTCCAATGATTGCACCCTCATTCCTGACTTTTTTCAAAAATCTCCCCGATATCATCCTTTATTTCATAAAAAGCCGTCAGAACCTTCGGGTCAAAATGTTCCGGCATGGTGCGTCCATCTCCTTTGAGTATTATATCGCAAGTTTTGGCATGGTCGAAAGCCTGCTTGTATACCCTGGTGTTGCGGAGAGCATCGTACTGATCAACCAGCATCACAATTCTCCCCTCCAACGGCGCCTCATCCCCTTTCAATCCCGCCGGGTAGCCGGTGCCGTCCCAGCGCTCGTGGTGAGTTGCCGCAATGACAGCGCCCATTTTGAGCATACTATGTGTTGATCCCCTCAAGATGCGCTCGCCGATCACCGTATGCTGTTTGATGATCGAGAACTCTTCCTCGGTCAGAGGGCCGGGCTTCAACAGAATCGAATCGGGAATACCGATTTTTCCGATATCGTGCATCGCGCTGGCCATCGAAATGTCGTCCACAAAATCGTCGGTCATCTGCATATATTGGGCAAATCGTTTGGCATACCTGCCGATCCTGGAGATGTGCAGACCTGTATCCTCATCGCGAAGCTCGGCTGCAGTAGTAAGACGTTCAATGATTTCGCGGCTCATGTTCGTAATCTCGCCCAACGCCAGGTTCAACTCTGCTGTCCGTTTTTCTACTGTGCGCTCAAGCTCCATCTTGTAGTTTTTTTCAATCTGGGTAAGACGTTTGAAATTGACCCCCTTTTCGACGGTATGAATCAGATAGGGTGGACGATACGGCTTGATAATGAAGTCGAAAGCACCTTTCTGGATGGCCTTTACCGCCAAATCCAGATCTGCATAGGCGGTCATCAGCACAACCGGCGTCTCGCGGTCCAGGAAACGGATTTTCTCCAGCAGTTCCAAACCGTCCATTATCGGCATGTTGATGTCGGTCAGAACCAGGTCTACAGGTTCCATTATAAATTGCTTTACGGCATCCTTGCCGCTAGTAAACGGATAGACCTTGAAACCGTATTCGGTCAGAAGAGTCGTAACGCTTTCCAGCACAAAACGATCGTCATCCACCACAAAAATTTTCCCCGAAACATCACTCTCCATTATCCAGCACCTCCCTGATTTTCATAAGCAGCTCCTTCGGAGTGAACGGTTTGGCCAGGTAATTCATCCCCTTATCCAAACCTCCCTGACTGATTACCAAGTCGTTTGCATAGCCGCTGCAGAATAGAATTTTCACCAACGGATCAATTGCCCGCGCTGCATCATAGACCTCTCTACCGTTGAGTTTCGGCATAATCACATCCAGGATAATCAGGTCGATGCTATCAGCGTTATCCTTGAATATTTCAAGCGCTTCCTGACCATCCTTGGCCTCAAGAACAGAATAGCCAAACTCCTCCAGTATCTCTTTTGCGAGAGAACGTGCGATATCGTTATCTTCCGCCACCAGGATTACATCAGTACCCTGGTTCGGCAGACCACTTTCCGAGGGGTTCTTTTCCTCATCGGACCCCAACCCGGCCAGGAGTGGGAGATAGACGTGAAAGGAAGTGCCGGTTCCGATCTTGCTCTGGCATGTGATGTACCCGCCATGCTTCTTGATGATGCCATAAACGATGGAAAGGCCCAGGCCGGTTCCCTTGCCAAGCTCTTTGGTCGTGTAAAACGGCTCGAAGATATGCTTGACAATTTCGTCATCCATCCCTTCTCCGTTGTCGGTAAAAGTCAAAAGGGCATAGTTTCCAGGATACCCGAATCCCCTCGCCAAAATGAAATCTGAATCAATGTTGACCGCCTCGGACTTTATAACTATTGAACCACCCTTAGGGAGTGCATCGCGGGCATTGGTGGCCAGATTCATTAGTACCTGCTCGATCTGGACGCTGTCGGCCAAAACCGGCAGTCCCTGATGTGAGATAATTATTTCCAGATTTATATCTTCACTTATCAAACGCAGCAAAAGCTGATGTACCCGGTTCAGCACCTCGTTAAGGTCTACCTCTACCGGATTTGTGGCCTGTTTGCGACTAAATGCTAATAGCCCCTGGGTCAGCCTGGCGCCCCTCTCGGCGGTCACTACTATCTGTTCGGCATTCTTCTTCAGCGGGCTGCCGTCAGGAAGCTTCAGTTGCATGATACTGGAGTAACCAATAATGGCGGTCAGAATGTTGTTGAAATCGTGTGCAATTCCCCCCGCCAGCTGCCCTATGGCCTCCATCTTCTGCGAGTGATGCAGTTGGTTCTCAAGCTGCTTGCGCTCCGTTATATCTTCCTTGATGCCAATGAAGTGGGTTATGCGATCGTCTTTGTCCCGGATGGGCGAGATGTATGCCTGCTCCCAGTACAGCTCTCCATTCTTCTTGAGGTTGTGAAACTCACCGCGCCACTCGCCGCCGGCCAGAATAGTTTCCCACAACTGTCTGTACTCATCGGGACTGGTCTCTCCGGTTTTGAGAATTCGTGTATTAAGACCGACAGCCTCTTCCAGGCTGTAACCTGTCAACTTCGTGAAATGCTGGTTAACATATTCGATGGTACCGGCAGTATCAGTGATAACAATCGACACCGGGCTCTGTTCCACCGCCACCGAAAACTTGCGCAGGTTTTCCTCGGCCTTTATCCTTTCGGAAAGTTCACGTTTGGACTCATCGCTAAGGCGTGCATTTTCAAGAGCCAGAGAAGCCAGTTCACCAAACTGGATCAGAAGTTTCAGCTGTTCATCGTCTAAAAAGACCTTTTCGTCGACAAAAGCAACCCCGAGGACTCCGACCGTCTCTTCGCCGGACTTAAGCGGCACACCTGCCATTGCCCTCAGCACATCCCGGTCCGGGTCCGGCAGGCGTCCTTCCCATCTGGCGTAATCATCAATATGGAACATTTTCCCGCTGTTCCAGATGCGGCCGGCAATACCCTCTCCCGGCTTGATCGGATAATGATGGAGATGGTTATAAATACCGCTCTGGAACATCATCTCCATTTCGGTTCCTGAAACGTTTTTCAGATATACAAAGCAATGTTCCGTGCCGACAAGGGTACCGGCGCGTGTAACAATCGCCTGCAGCAGGCTGGCCACGTCCAACCGGCTGATCAACCCCAGGGTCGTTTCGTGCAGGGCCTGCAGGTATTCGTTCTGGCGATGGAGTTGTGCGTCGGCACGTTCATATCTCTGCAGATCGGTTTCCAGCTTGCTCCGTTGAAGATCGCCTTCACGGACCAGGTCATTGAAGGCTTGTTCCAGAACAGCGATCTCATCGCCGCCGCCTGAGATGAATATACGCTCGCTGCCGCTTTTCAAGGGGAGATCTTCAACATGCCGGGCAAGTTTCATGATCGGGTCCGTCATCCTGTTCAAATAGCGCCTCATGATCCAGAACAGCCCAAAAGAACAGATCGGCAAAACAATCAAAAAAGCGGTTCTGATTTTGTGTGCCGGTGCATACGCCTCAGTCAGTGGATAATTAGCGGCCAGTATCCAGTTCTTAGTCTTTAGGCGTTTGAATGTAGACAATGTCTGCAGACCGCGTGAGTTGATCGTTTCTCCGGTACCTTCAAACCCCTCCTCTATGCTCTTATCCAGAAGTTTGTTTGCACCGGGCGGGATATCCTTCTTCATGATACGGCTCTTGTCCGGATGGAGAATCATCAGGCGATCCGTGTTGAAAAGAAACATATATCCGTTCTTTCCTAACCTGATGTTTTCCAGCCAGCTGAGAAACGGCGCTTTGGTCAGATCCATGCTTCCGCCCAAAACCGCTATCAGGGAACCATTCTCGTTAAATATCGGCGAAGTAAACATCATTGCGGGGGGGTGGTGATCCTGCGATGAGACGTATGGATCGGAAATAAACCTGCGGCGGGTGGCGACTGTCTGTTTGTAGTAGTCACGAAATGAAAAATCCTTACCGACCCGTTGCAGCCCAAGCGGGAGTTCCGCCACTATCCTTCCCTTGGAATCAAAAAGGAACAGTCCGTTATCAAAATCAAAGAGATGCTCATCATACTGCTGCAGATATGCAAGCGCCTGTTTAGGGTCGTCGATCATCGACCTGGATATTCTCCCGGCAATGACGGAAAGGGTTTCCTGAAGTGTCTCAACACTCCGGTCCGTAGCGTCAGCAAGAATGGAAACCGTCTGTAACTGCTGAGCGGCTATCGTTTTTTGGGTCTGCGTCTGCAGAACCGACAAGATCAGGAAGAGAAGGGCGGCGAGCGCCGCAGTTATCGCTATCGGGAAAAACAGTGTAACCTTGGTCTTGAAGGTAAATCGGGACATAATCTCTACCTGTAGCATATAGTGTCGATAACTCGTTGTAGTCGAACAATAACACAGTTTTGCAGAATTAAGGTATGTCAAATTCGAAGCTGCCGATAATTTAAGTATATGAACAAACGGTCACTTTTCAAAGATGGGTGCGACAAATTTATGCCAACTTTTCTTTGGACAAGAGCCTGACCATCAAGTAATATGGCGACATTCTAGGATTGAAGAGGAACTTTTATTGGACAAGCTCATCATCAAGGGGGGGAAAAAACTTAAGGGCGAGGTAACCGTCAGCGGCTCAAAGAATGCTGCCCTCCCTATTTTTATTGCTACCATCCTGGCCCCTGGTATGAACCAGATCAGCAATGTACCGTTTCTGCGAGACATCAATACGACCATCAAGGTATTGGAATCACTCGGATCATGGGTCGAAGGAAACGGACATGTCGTAAGGATCGATACCACAGGCATCAACAGCAATGAGGCTACTTATGAACTGGTCAAGACCATGCGCGCCTCTGTTCTGGTACTGGGTCCGCTTCTGGCGCGTTTTGGAAAAGCGCGGGTTTCGTTGCCTGGAGGCTGTGCTATCGGCGCCCGCCCGATTAACCTGCACTTGAAGGGTTTGCAGGCGCTGGGAGCCGAGATTCTCCTCGAGCATGGCTATGTCGAGGCAAAATGCAGGCGGCTCAAAGGCGCCCGAATCAATTTCGACATCTCCACAGTCGGGGGTACCGAGCACCTGATGATGGCAGCCGCTACAGCAAAGGGGGAGACGGTACTGGAAAACGCGGCCCGTGAACCTGAAATCGTTGACTTGGCGCAATATCTGAACCGTATGGGAGCCAAAATTGAAGGGGCCGGCACCGACACCATACATATCCAGGGAGTTTCGGGACTTTCAGCCGCAAATTATGAGGTCATGCCGGACCGCATTGAAGCCGGAACCTTTATGATCGCTGCCGCCATCACAGGCGGCGATATCAAAATCCACGGAATGAAACTGGAACATCTGGATGCCCTGGCCTTCAAGATGCAGGATGCAGGAGTCGAGATCTCCAGTCGCGACGGCGTGGTGCGCGTCAAGGGGCCAAAAACAGTCAAGGGTGTTAACATCAAGACCCGTCCCTACCCCGGCTTTCCGACCGACATGCAGGCCCAGTTCATGGCGCTGATGTGCGTGGCTGACGGAGCCAGTGTAATCTCGGAAAACATCTTTGAGAACCGCTTCATGCACGTGTCGGAGTTGCTCCGTTTCGGGGCAGACATAACCGTAGAGGGGAATACTGCCACTGTCAAGGGGGTCAAGAAACTCTCCGGCGCACCGGTAATGGCTACCGACTTGCGCGCCTCGGCCTCGCTGATCCTGGCCGGACTGGCAGCCGACAGCACTTCCGAGGTCTCCAGAGTCTATCACCTGGATCGTGGGTATGAATCGATTGAGAAAAAGCTCTCCGGGCTGGGAGCAGATATCGTGCGGGTCAAAGAATAGACCAAGGAGGCAGAATTCAGAATGCTAAGAGTCAGAAGAAAACATTCTGGCCTCTTACTACTGACTTTTTGAATACTGATTTCATGACCGATTTTATTACAATAGCAATCCCGAAGGGGCGCATCCTGGAAGAATCGGTCGAACTGTTCGGCCGGATCGGTATAGATTGCCGGGAACTGCTCTCCGACTCGCGCAAACTGATCTTTGAGAACCCGGAACAGCGGATGCGATATATGATTGTTCGGGCCACCGATGTTCCGACTTATGTCGAATATGGCAGCGCCGACCTCGGAATAGTCGGAAAGGACACCCTGATGGAGCAGTGCCGGGATGTCTATGAACCTCTGGATCTCAAATTCGGCTACTGTCGCATGATGGTGGCCGAACCGGCGAACCTTGCGAAAGTCGATGACCCATCGTCATGGTCACATCTGCGTATTGCCACCAAGTATCCGCATATAACGGAAAGTTACTTTGCTTCCAGAGGTATTCAGGTTGAGATTATCAAACTCTACGGTTCTATCGAGTTGGCGCCGCTGGTCGGTCTATCCGAGCGGATCGTGGATCTGGTTTCGACCGGTGAGACCATGCGGCAGAACGGATTGGTAGAGGTAGAAACAATCGCCGAGATAACTACGAGACTTATTGTCAACCGGGCCAGCCTGAAAACCAAGCATAAGCGGATATCCGAAATAATAAAGGAACTGGAAAAGATCCTGTGACGGAAGATGGGAGAACATGTATGAAAACAAATATCCGAATTTTTTACATGCTTATCTGTTTACTTATCGCTGCCTGCTGTACGGCTCCGGCCGGCAAAGCCCCCGACTCAGTATCCTCCGGCAGCCAGAAGGCATCTCATCTCTCTACCTCCACCTTTCCAGAGCTGGATATTTGGTTGGCTGAAAACAAATTGGCCATCAATGCAGGTCAGGCCGGAGTTGCGGAGTACGATAAAGCTTTTGAGCAGGGGATAGTGCTGGCGTATGGAGAAGGATATCCGGTTGCCGGAGCAGAGGGAGCAGGAAAGAAACGACTTACCGCCTTGCGCGCCGCAGAGGTCGTAGCACAGCGTAATCTTGCCGAATACTTTTCCCCGCGAGCGACCAACGGCGAAATCAGTTTCAGCAGTTATAGCAGCCACCTGGAAGCTTTTCTGAAAGGCGCGCAAGTTGTAGCAAGTGAATACAATAATGACCTGGGGAAAGCAGCGGTTCTGCTCAAGCTTGACCTGAGGGGCGCAAAGGGATTTGCCAAGTGAGCATAAAATAGTTTTTATGGAGTTGTAAAATGCTTTTTCTTGACATCAATGATCCCGGCTTTAATCAAAAGTTAGATGCGATTCTCGCACGCGGAGAGGAGTCGGGACTCGAAGTTGAACAGACCGTGCTCAAGATCATCGCCGATGTCCGTCTGCGTGGCGACGCCGCTCTGCTGGAACTGACACGCCGTTTCGACCGGCTGGAAGCCGCAACGGTTGCCGAACTGGAGGTCTCCGCAAAGGAGATCGAGACCGCCTTTGCGAATGTTTCCGCCGAAGACGTCGCCGCCCTTCAGCTGGCGGCAGATCGTGTGAAACGCTTCCATGAAAAGCAGAAACAGCAGACATGGATATCTACCGAAGAGCCGGACATCATGCTGGGGCAGAAAGTTACACCGCTGGCGCGGGTAGGCATATACGTGCCGGGCGGCAAAGCCAGCTATCCCAGCAGCGTGATAATGAACGCTGTTCCGGCCAAGGTCGCGGGTGTTGGTGAAATAATCATGGTAGCCCCCACCCCTGGTGGAGAGATCAACCCTCATGTATTGGTGGCAGCCGCTCTCTCCGGCGTTGACCGCATCTTTCGCATCGGCGGGGCACAGGCCATAGCGGCCCTTGCCTACGGCACCGCGACTGTGCCGAAAGTGGACAAAATAACCGGGCCGGGCAATATCTACGTGGCGACAGCGAAGAAGCTGGTCTTCGGACAGGTCGGCATAGACATGATTGCCGGGCCAAGCGAGATACTTGTCATCAATGACGGCAGCGGATCAGCGGCACAGATCGCCGCCGACCTGCTATCCCAGGCCGAGCATGACGAATTGGCCTCCTCGATTCTGATAACGACAAGCCGTTCATTTGGCGAACAGGTGGCCGCCGAGGTGGAGCGTCAGCTCGCCGGACTTTCGCGTGAGACAATAGCCCGCGCTTCATGGGATAAATACGGCGCCATCATTGTCTCGGAAACTCTTGATGAAGCGATCGAATTCTCCAACCGGATTGCGCCGGAGCACCTGGAACTGGCGGTGGCCGACCCATTCGCCATCCTGCCGCAGATAATCAACGCCGGCGCAATATTTATGGGGCACTGGACCCCCGAGGCGGTCGGAGATTATCTGGCCGGTCCGAACCATACCCTTCCGACCGGTGGCACTGCCCGTTTCTTCTCACCTCTCTCGGTGGACGATTTCGTCAAGAAATCTTCGATTGTCTACTTTTCTGAGGCGGGGTTGAAGCGTCTGGGAAACGACATCGTGCGGATTGCCAGGCTGGAAGGGTTGGAGGCGCACGGTCGCTCTGTGAGTATCCGACTGGAGAAATGACGTGATCCCACTTCGCCCCAACATTGCCGCCATGCAGGGCTATGTCCCAGGTTATCAGCCGCCGGACATCGCCTCATGGATCAAGCTCAACACAAACGAGAACTCCTATCCGCCATCGCCAAAGGTAGTTGAGGCCATCCTGGCGGAACTCGGTACCGATGGAGCCCGCCTGCACACCTATCCTTCAGCGTCAAGCCGGCAGTTGCGTGAGGTAGCCGGTGAGCTGTACGGCTTCGACCCCTCCTGGATAATCATGGCCAACGGTTCGGACGAGGTGCTCAACAACCTGATCCGCGCCTTTGCCGCAGAGGGAGAAGAAATCGCCTACGTCCACCCCTCCTACTCCTACTACGCTACTCTCGCGGAGATCCAGGGCGCACGCACGCGAACATACGGACTGACGGAAGATTTCCGCATCGCCCGGTTTCCGGAGCGTTACGAGGGGAAGATCTTTTTTCTTACCACCCCCAATGCGCCGCTCGGACCCTCTTTTCCGATTGGGTACATTGAGGAGTTGGCGCAGCGTTGTGACGGGATGCTGGTGCTTGATGAAACTTATGCCGACTTTGCCGATGGGACAGCGTTGGATCTGGTACGAAAATACGACAATGTCGTCGTAACCCGCACCCTTTCCAAAAGCTATGCGCTGGCAGGCATGCGGCTCGGCCTGTGTATAGCCCGCCCCGAGGTGATTGCCGCCCTGGACAAGATTCGCGACCATTACAACCTTGACCGTCTGGCCCAAGCCGCCTGCGTGGCCGCTCTCCTGGATCAGTCATATTTAAGAGAATGCTGCCTGAAAATCCGTGAAACACGGGAGTGGTTCTCTGCAGAGTTGTGTGCCATTGGCTACGAAGTCATACCGTCCCAGGGCAACTATGTTTTCGCCACGCCGCCGGACAGAAACGGTAAGCGGGTCTATGAAAGTTTGTTCGAGCGCAAAATATTGGTGCGTTTCTTTTCGGATCCGATATTGTGCCACGGTCTCCGGATCTCGATCGGGACAGAGCAGGAGATGGAGCGGACATTGGCAGCAATAAAAGAGATTGGGTAATCAAGGAGGAGTTTATGTCGCGCAGAGCAGCAATCGAACGTGTTACCAAGGAAACCAGAATCAAATTGTCGCTGGCGCTGGACGGTTCGGGCGAGTCCAAAATCTGCACCTCGGTACCGTTTCTGGATCACATGCTCAACCTGTTTGCCCGTCACGGGTTTTTCAACCTTGAGGTCGAAGCCTGCGGTGACATCGATATCGATTTTCACCACACCGTAGAAGACATCGGCATAGTGTTGGGCGAAGCCTTCAAAAAGTCATTGGGCGACAAGAAGGGAATCCGCAGATATGGTCAGGCTTCGGTACCGATGGATGAAACTCTGGCAACTGTCTCGGTTGACATCTCCGGCAGACCCTATCTGGTCTACCATGTCAACCTGCCCAAAGTGAAGATCGGCGAATTCGATGTAGAACTGGCCCGGGAGTTTTTCCAGGCATTTGTCAACCACTCCGGACTGAACCTGCATATTAACGTCATGTACGGCGAAAACGTTCACCACATCATCGAGGCGTGCTTCAAGGCCTTTGCGCGGGCAATGGATATGGCCACCCAGATGGATCCGCGGGTTGAAGGGGTCATGTCTACGAAGGGAATGTTATAATAATCCGATTGTACTTTAAAAAAAGGGAGGCCCGAATACGGTGCCCCCTTTTTAGTTTCTGTATAAACAGTATTGATTATTTGATATCCTTCAGCATAGCCTTGGCTTTTTTGGCCTCTCCACTCTTCGGATATCCCGCAGATAGTTTCTTCAGCACATACTTGGCGCTTTTAACATCCTTTATCTCCATGAATGCCATGGCCTGCTTGAGCATGGCAGCCGTGACCTTCTCCTTGCCGGGATATTTTTTGATAACCTCCTGATAGGCCAGAATGGCAGACTCATAGTTCTTTTCGCTGTAGTGGGTCTCTCCGATCCAGAAATACGCATTGGCCACCAGATCGTGCTGTGGGTTCTGTTCGATAAATTTTGTAAACTTCTCTCGGGCGGAAGGCATATCTCCGGATTTGAAATCCTCCAGGCCCTTCATGTAGAGTGCATCCGGGGTTGAAGTAACATCTCCCGATTTACCTTTCATCAACTCGTTCATTTTCTTTGACAACTCATCAATGGTTGCCTGCAATTTAAGGATACTATCCTCAGTAGCAAAAATACGTTTGTCGGCATCATCACGGTACCTGGTCAGATCTTCCGTCGGTTTTTTTACAGCCGAGCCCATATCGTCCAATCTGCCGTTCAGGGCCCGCATCTCACCTTTAGTGCTGTCTATGGTAGCCTGAATATCGGCAGACATCCTGCGGACGTTGGCAACTTCGGCTTTAACACTTTTCTCAACAGAGCCGATACTCTCTTTCGAATTAGTGCGAACCTCGCCCAGATCCCTCTCTACAGAAAACAGCCGGGTCTTCACGGCGTCAATATCGTTGCGTACATTATCAAGTGAGCTTTGTGTTGCGCAACCGGTCAGGTTGAACATCAAAAGAACCGGAACGACATACAAAATTTTCATATCATCTCCTTTTACCTATCTACGAATCTGCGATGTGCTCATATAGCATACCAAATCTGTCTTGACAAGCGCTGCCGCTCTTTTGTCCCCCCCTTACAGATGTTAAAGGAGATTATAAAAATCGGATGGTTTCCGGTCTGATACCAGAAAATAAATAGATAAGATTGCATATATTGCATCTGCATATATTGCATCTGCATATATTGCAGTTGACAAACTTCGAACTCTCGTGTAGAAATTCTAGGATTTTTTACCCGTAAGCCATCTCCATATATTACATGTAAGTCACTGTTTACACTCAGAAATAACATCAAGACCAAAGAAAGAGAGGGAACAATCAATGCAGCTGCTGATGTCAGCACCAATTCTGGGGATTGTAGGGCTAGTGATCGCTTTTGTGATCTACAACTACATCAAGTCCCAACCCGCAGGCAACGAGAAAATGGTCGAAATTTCAGAGGAAATTCATAAGGGAGCGATGGCTTTCCTCAGACGCGAGTACAAGGTTCTTGCTATCTTCATGGTCGTGGTCTTCGGTCTGATGCTTATGGCTCCTTCTCTTGGCTGGCGGACCGGAGTCGCCTTCCTGGGCGGCGCCATCTGCTCGATTCTGGCCGGTTATTTTGGAATGCAGGCTGCCACCAAAGCCAACGTCAGAACTTCAGAAGCGGCACGCAGCAAGGGAATTGCTGCTGCTCTGATGGTATCCTACAGCGGTGGTTCGGTAATGGGTCTGGCGGTGGCGAGCCTCGGACTGATAGGCGTCGGCATCGCCTTCATCGTCTGGGGAGATCCTCAGACTTCCCTTTACATCAATGGTTTTGCCATGGGGGCCTCCTCCATCGCCCTCTTTGCCCGCGTTGGCGGCGGCATTTTCACCAAGGCCGCCGATGTCGGTTCCGACCTGGTCGGCAAGATCGAGGCCGGAATCCCCGAGGACGATCCGCGTAACCCTGGAGTCATCGCCGACAACGTCGGGGACAACGTCGGCGACATTGCCGGTATGGGAGCAGATATCTTTGAATCGTATGTCGGCTCAATCATAGCCGCGATCGCCATTGCCGCCACGGCCAGCGCCAGTACCATTGCAACTCTGGGCGGCACTCAGGCCAATCTGATGTTCCTTCCGATACTGCTGGCGGTCGTCGGCCTTGTTGCGTCTCTGGTCGGTATTCTTTCAATGAACATATTGAAAAGCGGTGATCCGGCAGCAGCCCTTCGTAATTCCACCTTTATCGGTGCGGGCCTGTTTCTGGTCGGGGCCTGGTTTGCCGTGTCCGCATTCGGGATCAGCACCGGAGTATTCTGGTCCGTACTGCTCGGCACATTCGCCGGTATCATCATCGGACTGATAACCGAGTACTACACCTCATCCACCCCGGTTAACCGTGTCGCTGAATCTTGCCGCACCGGAGCGGCAACCAACATTATCAACGGTCTTGCCGTCGGCATGGAGAGCGTGGTTGCGCCGGTTGTAATGATCTGCCTCGCTATTTATGTTTCAAATATGACAGCCGGCCTTTACGGCGTTGCCCTTGCGGCAGTCGGTATGCTGGCCACCGTCGGAGTTACGATGACAGTAGACGCCTACGGACCGATAGCCGACAACGCCGGAGGCATCTCCGAGATGGCCGGACTTGGAGCGGAAGTCCGTAAAATAACTGACAGTCTTGACGCTCTCGGCAACACAACGGCAGCCATGGGGAAAGGTTTTGCCATCGGTTCCGCAGCCCTGACCGCCCTGGCGCTTTACGCCGCATACGCGGCCAGCGCCGGCGTAACGTCAATAGACCTTACCAAACCGCAGGTGGTGATCGGCACCTTTATCGGCGGCTTTGTTCCGTTCCTGATCGCTGCGATGACGATGACCTCGGTCGGCAAGGCTGCCGGCAAGATGGTTGACGAAATCCGTCGCCAGTTCCGTGAAATCCCAGGACTCCTGGAAGGTAAACCTGGCGTCAAGCCCGATTCTCAGACCTGCGTTGATATCTCAACCAAGGCTTCACTCCAGGAGATGATTGCCCCGGCGCTCATCGCTATCCTTGTTCCACCAGTTATCGGCTTCACCCTCGGCAAAGAGGCTCTGGGGGGTACGCTGGCCGGCGCTACCGTTACCGGCGTTCTGATGGCGCTCTTCATGGCCAACGCCGGCGGAGTATGGGATAATGCAAAGAAATTCATCGAAAAAGGTGAATTGGCTGGCGAAAAGAAGGGTGGCGACGCTCATAAAGCCGCGGTAGTAGGTGATACCATCGGCGACCCGTTCAAGGACACTTCCGGTCCTGCCATGAATATTCTGATCAAGCTGATGAGCATCGTCTCTCTGATTATTGCACCGTTATTGAGATAGGGCGCCGATTCATTATTTCTGTTGAGCTTAATGCTCGATCGGGCGGCACGGGACAAACCTGTGTCGCCTTTTTCTTTGCTTTCGACAGCAAAACATATATAATCTTTCAATTTTGAACATGGTGTGGGCATAACCCACCTGAAAGGTTAAGCAACGTAATGAGTAAGATTGCAAGTAAAAAGATGCTTATCAATGTCATGCATCCGGAGGAGGCCCGCGTGGCCATAGTGCATGACGGTCGGCTGATGGAACTTAATATTGAAATTACCGGAAAAGAGCAAACCAAAGGCAATATCTACAAAGGGGTAGTGCTACGTGTGGAACCAGGCCTGCAGGCCGCCTTTGTGGACATAGGCAGAGCCAAGCCCGGCTTTCTTCAGTTGGGCGAACTGCACCCTGATTTCTGGCAATGGCGTGATGATGTTCCCGATGATCAACACAAACGGCGCCCCCGCATTCAGGAAGTTCTGCGGCGTGGGCAGGAACTTCTTGTACAGGTGGAAAAGGATGAACGTGACAACAAAGGTTCGGCTCTGACTACCTACCTCTCCCTGCCGGGGCGCTACATGGTGATCATGCCGGGAAGCGACTCCACCGGCATATCCCGCAAAGTGGAGCAGGAAGGCGCACGCAAAAAACTGAAAGAGATAGTGTCCGGGCTGAGCATTCAGGACGGAATAGGCTACATCATCCGCACCGAGGCGGTTGGCCGGACACCGGAGGAACTTCAGAAGGATCTGGACAACCTGGTAGCCATGTACAACGGCATAAGGCAAGCGGCGGCTGAAATCAGCGGGGCCGGCGAGGTCTACCGCGACAGCGGCCTGATAATCCGCTTCATCCGCGACTACTTTTCCGATGACATCGACGAAGTGCTGGTGGACAGCAAGGATGCCTACAGTGAGGCCAAGGCCTTTTTCCGTGAAAACATGCCGAAATGCGAGAAACTGGTCAAGCTGCACAAGGAAACCCGACCGATTTTCTCCCGCTTTCAGCTGGAGGAACAGATCGACCAGATCTATGAGAAGCGTGTCGCACTTCCATCCGGCGGCTCCCTGATTATCGAGCCAACCGAGGCGCTGGTCAGCATCGACGTCAACTCGGGCAAATCCAGCGGTGAGCGTGGCATTGAGGACACCGCCTTCAAGACCAACATGGAGGCAGCCGAAGAGGTGGCCAGGCAACTCCGTCTGCGCGACCTGGGCGGTCTGATCGTTATCGACTTCATCGACATGCGCGACAGGAAACATAACAGCGAAGTGGAGAAAGTTCTCAAACAGGCCCTCAAAATGGATAAGGCACGGGTCAATCTGGGATGCATCTCCGAGTTCGGTATCCTGGAGATGTCCCGCCAGCGTATTGCCAAGACATTAAACGATGCCATTCATCTCTCCTGCCCGCACTGCGAAGGACGAGGCAAGGTCAAGTCGGTTGAGGCGATGGCGCTTTCCTTCCTGCGCAAGGTTCACGGAGCAGCGGCAAAAGGAACCGTCGCCGAGGTTCATGGAGGCCTGCCTCTGGAGGTTGCCTATTATCTGCTTAACCGCAAAAAACGCGAACTGACCCAGATCGAGAACGATTATGATATAGATGTAACGGTTAAAGGAAAAACTTCGTATCTGCTCAACCAGATGGAACTTGAGGTTGTAAAACGCGAGAAATCGCGCGCGGAGGATGTCCTCAAGAGCGAAGCCGAGGCGGATGAGGCTCACAAACCTGCAATAGCTGCCGATAAGCCGGCCGGACTGGTGGTAGTTGAGGAAAAGCAAGCCGATGGAAGCGTCTCCGGTGAGAGCGGCAAGAAGAAAAAGCGACGCCGCAAGAAGAAGAAAACTACAGGTGAGATCGAAGACGCTGCATCTCTGCCGGAAAAACCGGATGAAACCGGACAGGCTGCGTCTCTGCCGGATGGCAATTCGAAAGAAACTGCACCAGACGCGTTAATCGACAAGGAGGAGAGCGCTGAAAGTGCCTTCAAGCACAAAAAGCGCCGCCGCCGCAGGGGCCGTAAAGGCGCCAAGGGACATGATGAAACCACTCCGGTGACTGATGGGGGGGATGTCGAAGTTACCACCCAAGCGACGGAGAAGCCTTCACCGGCAGAACCGGTCGAGGCGGCGCTGCCGCCAGAAAAGCCAAAACGCCCCCGCCTCTCACGTGCGAAGAAGAAGCCGGCGCCTGATGTTGCAGAGCCTGTTGACGAGAATCCGTCGTCTAAGGCCGAACCTGTAACCAAGGCTGTTGCTCCGGTCGCGCCGAAAACTCGCCGAAGTTCAGTCCCGAAAAAAACAGCTGCAGAAGTAGCCCCGCAGCAGGAACCTGTGGTAGAGAAGCCCAAGCCTCCCCCAAGGGCGCGTCGTAAAAAAAATGATCCACTGATCTGACCTGTTTTAGTCACGGTTGACCAAATTGTCCAAATTATAAAGAATGGGCCTGCGGCCGCACGTAGGTTTTTCATCTGTAACAAACGGAAGTTATATATTTTTACGGGGAGTTTTCAATGCAGAAGTACACTACGCTCTTGTCTCTTTTGTTTATTTTGCTGTTAAGCGGCGGTTGTGGCAGCGGGTCATCTTCGGGGGCGCGTGCCGTTGTCTATGACGTGCCGGCAACTCTCGCCCCTTCAAATCCGAAGATGGGGGGGGCGGTACAGGGCGGCGCACTGCTGTTGTCCTCAACAGTGTCAACAATTGCCGGTTCTGCTAAAATCTCCGGTTTTGCGGATGGCAACGTAACTGCCTCCAGATTCAATCACCCCACAGCTATAACTACAGACGGCACCAATTTATACATAGCGGATTATCTGAATAACGCCATCCGTATGATCGACTCTGCCGGTGTTGTCACAACCCTGGCATGTACCGACCAGGATTCCGGGGCTGTTATAATATTCAACTACCCAACCGGAATCACCACAGACGGCATAAAACTATACGTCGCGGATTCCGGCAGCAACACGATCCGTTTCATCGATATCGCCAGTAAGAAAGTAACTACAATAGGCAGCACATCCGCCATTGCCGGTTCTGTCGACTCTACCGTCAAAACCGACGTAAGGTTCAATCAACCAATCGGCATTACAACCGACGGCGTAAATCTCTATGTAGCCGATTCCGGAAATAACACCGTGCGCCGAATAGTTATTAACACCGCTGCGGTTACTACGTTGGCCGGCGCTGCCGGATCTGCGGGCTACTCAGACTCTACTGACGGAAAAGGAGCTACCGCCCGTTTCAATCTGCCGTCGCGCATCACCACGGACGGAGCCAAACTCTACGTGACTGACTTTTATAACCGGTTGATACGGAAGATTGATATCCTGACCGGTTCAGTCACCACGATAGCCGGCACTACCGGACCCCTTGAATCCGATGAGGGAACGGCCGACGGGATCGGAACGGCGGCGCACTTTTACCAACCAAACGGCATTACAACAGATGGGACAAATCTTTATGTTACCGACTCATACCAAAATACCATCCGGAAGGTTGTGATTGCCACTGGCGCGGTTACAACCATATCCGGAATATCGAGGACTGCAGGTGTTGGGGGGAATGTTGATTCTCCCGGAGTACCCACTTTTTATAGCCCAATTGGCATTACAACTGATGGTGTAAGCCTCTTTGTCGCAGATAGTCAAAACAATACTATCCGCAAAATACAGTGATCGAATAAAGTAGCACCAACGGGGTATCAACTCATTTAGTACGGCGCCCCCATCTGCTGTATATTTTATTTTCGACGCATCAAGGCATTTAATAATTTTATGGATTGATTCTCCGGGACCGATCTGTTGTGAAAGGTTGAACCTATACCATGGAAGAACTCAGCGAACTTCTGATGCAGAGACGCCGCAAGGTGGATGCCCTCTGGGAAGCAGGCGTCAATCCCTACCCCAATGACTTCAGACCGCTCAACACCTCTGCCGACATCCTTGCCGCCTATGGAGACAAGGAGCAGATAGACCCGAACGAGACAAATTTCGTTGTTGCCGGCCGCATTCTGGCCCGCCGCTCTTTTGGCAAAGCAGCCTTCATACAGCTTCAGGACCGCAAAGGCCGAATTCAGATCTATGTCAAAAAGGACGAGATCGGCGAGGACGCCTTTGCCTCATTCGAAACATTCGATATCGGCGATATTATCGGTGTGGAAGGGTATCCATTCCGCACCAAAACCGGTGAACTCTCCCTGCATGCCCGTTTGATCCGCCTGCTGGTCAAGTCGCTGCTGCCGCTGCCGGAAAAATTTCATGGGCTGACCGATGTTGAGACCCGCTATCGTCAACGCTATGTCGACCTGATCGTCAACCCTGAGGTCCGCGAAATATTCATAAAACGCTCCCGCATCGTAAACCTGATCCGCAGTTTCATGACAGATCGCGATTTTCTCGAAGTTGAAACCCCCATGATGCATCAGATTCCGGGGGGGGCCACCGCGCGTCCCTTTATAACCCATCACAACACCTTGGATATGGACCTCTACCTCCGCGTAGCTCCGGAGCTATACCTGAAACGCCTGGTTGTCGGTGGCCTGGAACGGGTTTTTGAGATCAATCGCAACTTCCGAAACGAGGGTATATCGGTACGTCACAACCCCGAATTCACGATGATGGAATTCTATCAGGCCTATGCCACATATGAGGATCTGATGGACTTTACCGAAGAACTGTTCTGTCATGTCGCACAAGAGCTGCTCGGTACGCTTGCCTTCTCCAACCAGGGTCTTACCATTAGTTTTGAGCGCCCCTGGAAGCGTTTGACCGTACGTGATGCAATTCTGGCCTATGGGGATATTGAAGCCAAACAACTGGATGACCGGGACCTGGCCCTTGCCTATGCCCGGAGTATCGGACTCGCCCTTCCTGACGGAATCGGCTATGGCAAGCTGATAATGGAAATTTTCGAGGAGGTTGCCGAGCACAAGCTTATACAGCCTACATTTATCACTGCATACCCGACCGAGGTTTCCCCCCTGTCGCGCAAGAGCGACCTTGACCCCGACATTGTCGATCGTTTCGAACTGATCGTCGCCGGGCGCGAGATTGCCAATGCCTTTTCCGAATTGAACGACCCGATCGACCAGAAAGAACGATTTTTGGCCCAGGTCGCCGAAAAAGACAAAGGTGACGAGGAAGCGCACTACATGGACGAGGACTACGTTCGAGCCCTTGAGTACGGACTGCCTCCCACCGCCGGGGAAGGGATCGGCATCGATCGGCTGGTGATGCTCCTGACCGACTCCCCCTCGATTCGCGACGTTATACTATTTCCGCAACTCCGAAAAGAAACGAAATAACATATGCCATTTGAGCTTTTTATTGGACTGCGTTACCTCAAGGCCAAGCGCAAATCGACTTTCATATCGATCATTACCTTTATCTCCACCGCCGGAGTTACTCTGGGAGTCATGGCACTGATTGTAGTGCTTGCGGTTATGACCGGTTTCGAGGCCGATCTGAAGGAGAAAATCCTCGGCACTAATGCCCATCTGGTAGTCATCCGAAGCGGCGCTCCGATGGAGGGGTACCGGTCTGTCATGGAAAAATTAAAAAAGATAAAAGGGGTGCAGGCTGCTACCCCTTTTATTTACAATCAGGTCATGCTATCTTCCGGGAAGAATGTTTCCGGCGTGGTATTGCGAGGAATAGACGTCGCCACCGACCGGCTGGTAACAAGGCTCAGCAAGTCGTTGGTGGAGGGGAGCATGGATCGGCTTGATCCCAACATGAGCCGGGGTCCGGATGCCGTTCCCGGGCTTCTCGTTGGAAAAGAGCTCGCCAAGCACCTTAATCTGACTCTTGCCGACAAGGTCAATGTAATCTCGCCGATGGGCAATATCACGCCGCTCGGCATGATGCCGAGAATGAAGCCCTTCAGGGTAGTCGGCATCTTCAACACCGGCATGTTCGAGTATGATTCGACCCTGGCCTACGTCAGTCTTGGCCAGGCTCAGAGTTTCTTTGATCTTGGCGACACGGTTACCGGCATTCAGCTCAAGGTTGATGATGTCTATCATACGGGCGAGCTGGCCCGCACCATAAACCACGAGATGGGAGTTGATTTCTATGCCCGCGACTGGATGCAGATGAACAAAAACATCCTCTTCGCCCTCAAGACAGAGAAGGTCGTGATGTTTATCATATTGACCCTGATCGTATTGGTGGCAGCCTTTGGAATCGCTTCGACCCTCTTCATGGTGGTGATGGAAAAGAACCGTGACATAGCCATCCTCAAATCGATGGGCGCCACCGGCAGCAGTATCATGAAGATTTTTGTGCTTGAAGGTTTGATAATAGGCATCATCGGCACAATACTGGGAGTTGCCTCCGGGCTGCTGGTCGCTCTCAATCTGGAGCCGATAATCGGCTCTATCCAGAAGATAACCGGCCAGAATTTTTTCAGCAAGGATATCTACTATCTGGATCACTTCCCATCTCTGGTGGTGGAGTCCGATGTCGTCCTGATATCTATTACCGCAGTGCTGATCTCGTTCATCGCCACTCTGTACCCGGCATGGCAGGCGTCGCGCATGCTTCCGGTGGAGGCTTTGAGGTATGAGTAGCCTGCTTGAGGTGCGGGCCCTTCGCAAAACATACACAACCGGGCCGAACCAGGTGGAAGTCTTGAAAGGGATTGACCTGGCACTGGACGCGGGAACAACCACGGCCCTGGTCGGAGCATCCGGAACAGGAAAAAGCACTCTTATGCATATATTGGGTGCGCTGGACCGTCCGACTTCCGGAACGGTTTATTTTCGCGGCGAGGATGTTTTTAAAAAAAATGATGGACAACTGGCCGTTTTCCGTAACAGAAGCGTCGGATTTGTGTTTCAGTTTCATCATTTATTGCCTGAGTTTACCGCCCTGGAAAACGTCATGATGCCGGCTTTAATCGCCAGGATGTCAAAAAACAGGGCGCGCGCGATAGCTGTAGAACTTCTGACAGACGTGGGACTGGAACAGAGGATGATGCATCGCCCGGGTGAACTTTCAGGAGGCGAACAGCAACGGGTGGCCATCGCCAGGGCACTTGTCCTGGGACCGGAACTGCTGCTGGCTGATGAACCGACCGGCAACCTCGATTTGAAAACCAGTGATGGAGTACATGCCATGCTGGCAGAATTACAGCTTAAAAAAGGAATTACCCTGGTAATTGTTACGCACAACGAGCGCCTGGCATCCGCCATGGGCAAAACCGTCAGGCTTATAGATGGAATGCTGGAAAAAACCACATGATACTCGAGGGAACCGTGCCTATTTTAAAAAACATTTTACTTATATCCTCCCTTGTCGCAGTAGCATGCTCTTCAACTGCACGCGCCGAAGGAGAAAAACTGCTCGAAGTTCAGATACAGGGAAACAGGCGCATTGAATCCGCCGCCATCCTGAACGTCGTAAAATTCAAGGCCGGTGACACCCTAAACAACGACAATACTGATGCTGATATCCGGGCAATCTACAAACTGGGATATTTCCAGGACGTTCAGGCATCGGTCGAAAAGTCCGAAAAAGGGACTGTACTTATTTACTATGTTCTTGAAAAACCAATAGTCCGGGATATTAAATTTGAGGGAAACAAGGAACTTGCGACTTCAAAGCTAAAGGAAGCAGTGGAACTTCGTGAAAAAGCAATTTTCTCTTCCAAGGATCTTGTCAAAAGTGTAGCCAAAATAAAAAAGCTCTATGGTGACGACGGGTATTACCTGGCGGAAGTAACCCCCCAGATAGACAAGCAGTCAGCTAACGACCTTACCGTCACCTTCAAGATCGCTGAGGGGATGAAGATCCTTATCAGCGATATTCGTTTTGACGGTAACAACTCCTTTAGTAACCGTAAACTTCGCGGAATCATGGAAACCAAGGAGAAGTGGTTCATGTCCTGGCTAACCGGCGCCGGCACCTACAAGGAAGAGGTTCTAAAAAACGATGCCCTGCTGATCACGGACTTTTACCTGAACAATGGATACATCAATATCAAGGTCGGCGAACCGTTGGTCAAGCTTAACGACTCCAAAACATCACTTGATGTTTTTGTTGGAATAACCGAGGGGGAGCAGTACCGAATCGGCGAAATAGGGTTCAAGGGAGAACTTCTTGAGCCGGCAGAGGAACTTCGTAAAAAATTAAAGAGCGAAACGGGTGAGATTTTTAACAGGTCAATCCTCCGCAGTGACATATTCACGCTGACAGATGTTTATGCAGACAAAGGGTATGCCTTTGCCAATGTAAATCCCCTGACAAACCCCAACAACGACAAGAAAACCGTTGACATGACCTTTGATATGGAAAAAGGGGAACTGGTGCAGATAGGGCGCATCAATATCTCCGGCAATCCCAAGACGCGCGACAAGGTTATCCGCAGAGAGATGCGCGTCACAGAAAAAGAGCTATACAGCGCAACAGGGATGAAACGAAGCAAGCAGAACCTGATGAACCTTGGTTACTTTGAAGAGGCAAATATTGCAACCGCCAAGGGGAGCGCGAGTAACAAACTTGATGTTAATGTGGATGTTAAGGAGAAACCGACCGGCACCTTCAGTATCGGCGGCGGTTACAGTTCTCTGGACGGTTTCATCGGGCAGGGTTCCATACAGCAGGCCAACTTTCTCGGACTGGGACTCAAAGCTAATCTTTCAGGTTCAATTGGCGGCAGATCCCAAACTTACTCGGTCGGTTTAACCGATCCATATTTTCTGGACACAAAATGGTCGCTGGGAGCTGATATCTACCGCTCGGAGCGTGATTACATCGATTACAGCCGACGACTCACAGGTGGCGACATAAAAGCCGGCTATCCAATCAACGACTTTGTCGGCACTTTTTTCATGTATAAATATGAAATCAAGGATATCTATCATCCAAGCACGGCATACCAGCTCTTAAGTTGGCAAGACAAGGGTAACTATCCGATCGGCACCACCTCAACCAGCTCTATTTTCAGCAGCATCACCAGAAATACTACCGACTACCGCCTTGATCCCAGCACAGGCATGATCAACTCTTTTTCGATTGACTTTGCAGGATTGGGCGGGGACAACAAGTATGCCCGATACATCTCTGAAAACAATTGGTTCCACCCACTATACAAAAAGCTGATCTTTTCCACCAAGCTGGGTTTGGGATACATACAGGAAGTCGGGCAGCCTGTGCCAATCGACGAGAAGTTCTATCTGGGAGGTATTTATTCGCTTCGCGGATACAAAGCCCGAACGGTTTCTCCCTATAGAACTCAACTGACAAAAGATGTCAACGGCAATCAGTACAATGAGACGGTCTATCTGGGTGGCGACAAGGAGATATTCGGCAACGCGGAACTTACCTTTCCATTATTGCAGGAGGTAGGAATCAAAGGTGTCGTATTCTTTGACTACGGTAACTCCTTCACTGATAACAACTCCCTGACCAAAAACATATTGATGAGCTATGGCGGCGGTATTCGCTGGGCGTCTCCCATGGGTCCGTTGCGGCTTGAATACGGCATACCGATCAATCCACGCGGTACGATCGACAGCAAAAGCGGCAGATTTGAGTTTTCCATCGGCACTCTGTTTTAAAACCTGTTATTTAAGGGCATGGCCGCCCACACCATCAAAGGAGATAGATTCATGAAACAGTTTTTTTTGGCAGGCGTTGTTTTGGCAGTTATGGCTTCCACGTCCGTTTTTGCAGCGGATGTAAAAATCGGCTACATCGACATGCAACGCGCACTTAACGGATCGGAAGCGGGTAAAGAAGCCAAGGAGCAGTTGGCGGCACGTGTGAAAAAGTACCAGGACGAGATCAATGTTAAGCAGGAGGATCTCAGAAAACTTAAGGAAGAACTGGAAAAGCAGGGTATGCTTTTGTCGGATTCTGCCCGTTCGGCCAAGGAGAAGGATTATCAGAACAAGCTGAAAGACTTCCAACGCTTTACAAAAGACGCCCAGGATGAGCTGCAGGGTAAGGACGAAGAGTTTACCCGCAAAATATTGGAAGGGATGGAAAAAGTCATCAAGGAGTATGGTCAGAAGAACGGTTATACTTTTATCTTTGTCCGGAATGAAAGTATGCTGTTTGCCGACAACAAGGCTGACCTGACTGAGGAAGTTCTGAAACTTTTCAACTTAAGCAGAAAGAAGTAAGTATGATTCCTACCCGCACTCTTAAAGAATTGGCCGAATATCTGGGTGGCAGAGTGATTGGTGACGAAAATGTCTCGGTCAATGGATTGGCCCCTCTGGAATCAGCCGGTTCTGACAAAATCACATTCCTGGCTAACCCCAAATATGCTGCGAAGGTTGCCGAAACCGGTGCGGCGGCCGTGCTTATGGCCCCCGGCGCTGAAAGTCATGGCCGCAATGTTATAGAAGTGGCCAACCCTTACCTCGGTTTTGCCAAACTGCTGACCCTCTTTTATACGACCCCGCATCCTCCATTGGGGGTGCTGCCGGAGGCGAATGTCGGCACAGAGGTCACACTGGGTGAAGATATCACTCTCTATCCGGGCGCCTGTATCGGAAATAATGTCACCATAGGGGATCGATCCGTGATCCATTCCGGTGCTGTCATCTATGAAGGCTCCGTCATAGGCGATGATTGTCTAATTCACGCCAATGCAGTTGTCCGCGAGCGCTGCCGGGTCGGTAACCGCTGCATCATCCAGCCGGGTGCGGTCATCGGTTCGGATGGTTTTGGCTATGCGCCTGATGGCCGCGCATACTACCGCATTCCTCAGATCGGAATTGTAGTTCTGGAGGATGACGTTGAGATTGGGGCCAACTGCACCATTGATCGTGCAGCCCTGGAGGTTACGTTGATCAAGCGGGGTACAAAGCTCGATAATCTGGTGCAGATCGCCCATAATTGCCATATCGGTGAAGATTGCATGATTGTGTCGCAGGTAGGGATCTCAGGCAGCGTAAAAATCGGAAACCACGTCACGTTGGCCGGCCAGGTCGGTGTTGCCGGGCATCTTACCATCGGTGATAATGTCATTGTCGGCGCACAAGGAGGTGTCCCGAGTTCGCTTCCCGCCGATGCGGTCTACAGCGGTTCTCCGACTATGCCGCACAAGGAATGGCTGAGGGCTATGGCGGTGGTGCCACGCCTGCCGGAACTGAAGAAGAACATTTCTTCCCTGGAAAAACGTATCGCGGAACTGGAAGCCGCAATTATCCGGAAATGACTAGGAGGCTTTGCCGATGCTTTTGGATGTAAACGATATCATGAAAATTCTTCCTCACCGTTACCCCTTCCTTATGGTTGATCGCATCGTAGAACTTGAACATGGGAAGCGTTGCGTCGGAATAAAGAATGTTACCATCAACGAACCATTCTTTCAGGGTCATTTCCCGGGCCACCCGGTCATGCCGGGTGTGCTGATTGTCGAAGCGATGGCTCAGGTGGCCGGCATCATGGCTTCTCTGGCCTCGGATGAATCAACAAGAAAGAAGGTCACCTACTTCATCTCCATCGACAGCGCCAGGTTCCGCAAACCTGTACTCCCTGGCGACCAGTTGCGTATAGAGATAGAAACCACCCTGAACCGCCGTGGTATCTGGGGAGTTGACGGGAAGGTCTATGTTGGTGACACGCTGGTGACTGATGCAGCTCTGAAGGCGACGTTTGCAGATGCCGCAAGTTAGCCTGTACAACAACTTATCAGGTTGAAGGTTGAAGCTTGAATCGAGTGAGGAATTTGTTTATTCTTTGAAAGAAATACCTTCAGCCTTCAGCCTAGTAACCTGAATAGTTACCCTTAAACATCCTTATGGAGTAAATTTTATGAGTATACACCCAACCGCAATTATTGACGCAAGTTCCACGCTTGCTGCAGACGTAGAAGTAGGCCCATACGCCATAATCGGCAGACATGTTACAATCGGCAAAGGGACCACTGTCGGCGCTCATGCTGTCGTGGGCGACTGGACCGAAATCGGTGAGAACAACCGGATATTCCCACAGGCATCGGTCGGCGCGCCGCCGCAGGATCTTAAATACCGGGGAGAAGAGTGCTGGACCAGAATCGGAAACAACAACATGGTGCGTGAATTTGCCACCATCCACCGTGGCACTGTTACCGGTCACGCCGAAACTGTCATCGGTAACGGCAACATGTTCATGGCCTATTCTCACGTGGCTCATGACTGCCGCATCGGCAACGGCGTGGTGATGGCCAACGTTGCAACCCTGGCCGGTCATGTCACCGTCGAGGACAACGTCATCATCGGCGGTCTTGTCGCAGTTCACCAGTTTACATCCATCGGAATGAACGCCATGATTGGAGGGGGAACAATGGTCTCCCTGGATATACTTCCCTATACGATAGCAACCTCCGCCCGACGTCGCGACACCAAATTGCGCGGTCTTAACCTGATCGGCCTCAAACGGCGAGGATTTTCCGCAGATGCGATCAATAATCTGAAAAAGGCTTACAAGGCTCTTTTCATGGCCGATCTGAAACTACCGGATGCCATCGCCCGCATAAAATCGGAAATTACCGATTGCAAAGAGGTCGATTACCTGCTCGCCTTTATCGAGAATTCAAAACGAGGGATCTGTCGCGGATGAACGCTTTGCGTGCGGCCGTCATTGGCGTAGGCTACCTGGGTAATTTTCATGCCCAGAAGTATGCCGCCATTCCGGGCGTTGAGCTGGCAGGGGTTGTGGATAAAGATCCTAAGCGGGCTGCAGAGATTGCCTCGGCGTTAGGAACGCAGGCATTCAGCGATCATCGTGATCTGATCGGTAAAGTGGACGCTGTCAGCGTTGTCGTTCCTACCCAGTTTCACCATGCAGTAGCGCGCGACTTTCTCGCCGCCGGAGTGCATGTTCTGATCGAAAAGCCAATCACCGTTTCGATTGCGGAGGCTGATGAACTTATCGCGATCGCCGACGACAAGAAGCTGGTTTTTCAGGTCGGTCATCTGGAACGTTTCAATCCGGTGCTGATCGCATTGGAAGGGGTTCTGAAACAGCCCCTCTTCATAGAATCGGTACGAATCGCACCCTTCAAGCCACGAGGCACGGATGTGAACGTGGTGCTTGATCTTATGATCCATGACATCGAACTGATACAACACATCGTAAAATCTCCGGTGGAGCGCATTGACGCGATCGGCGCACCGGTATTTACCGGAGAAGAGGATATCGCCAATGCCCGCATCGCTTTTCTAAACGGCTGCGTGGCAAACGTCACCGCCAGCCGTATAAGCCTGAAGAGCGAGCGCAAGATGCGGATATTTCAACGTGACGCCTATCTCACCCTCGATTTCCAGAATCGAAAGGTTCTGGTGGCTCAGAGAGGGAGCGGCGAACTGTTTCCGGGTGTTCCAAATGTCAAGGTCGATGAGCGCGAACTGGGACAGTCCGACGCGCTATTGAATGAAATAGAATCCTTTATTGCGGCGATCCGCGAGGGAAAACCGCCACAGGTCAGTGGAAGGGACGGCAAGATGGCGCTGGAAACCGCCCTTAAAATCAACGCAAGCCTCAACAGGATACTCACATGATACCGATGGTGGATCTCAAAACTCAGTACCTTCAGCTGAAGTCTGAAATCGATGCGGCTCTGTTCGCAGCCCTGGAGAGCACGCAATTCATCCTTGGCCCGAACGTATCAAGCTTCGAGGAGGAGGCCGCCGGCTACCTTGGGGCACCGTATGCCGTTTCATGCGCTTCGGGGACAGATGCCCTGCATCTGGCAGTTCTGGCTGCCGGTATAGGTCCGGGTGACGAGGTAATTACCACCCCGTTTACCTTTATCGCGACAGCCGAAGCGATCTGTTATGCAGGTGCGACCCCGGTTTATGTCGATATCGACCCCCGCTCCTTCAATATAGATCCTGCCCTGATCGAGGCAGCCATCACACCCCGGACAAAAGCCATCATCCCGGTGCACATCTTTGGGCAGCCGGCGGATATGGCCGCTATAGAAGCCATCTGCATCAAACATGACCTGATGCTGATAGAAGACTGCGCCCAGTCTTTCGGCGCCTCCATCGATGGCCGCATGACCGGTTCAATCGGGAGGTTGGGATGTTTCAGTTTTTTTCCCAGCAAGAACCTCGGATGCTACGGAGACGGCGGAATGGTCACCTGCGCCACAGAGGTAATGGCCGAACAGGTAAAAGTCTTGCGCAACCACGGTAGCCGCGTGCGTTATCATCATCATATAATAGGCTACAACAGCCGGCTGGACGAGATCCAGGCGGCCATCCTACGGGTGAAGCTTCGTCGCATCGACGACTTCAATACCGGCCGACGACGCGTGGCGAAGTTGTACTCGGAATTGCTTGGCGACCTTGTCACCGTGCCCCATGAGGATGGTAAAGGCGTCCACGTCTATCACCAGTATACCGTGCTGACGGATCGGCGTGATGCAATCATGGCAAAACTGTCCGAAAAGCAGATCGCTTCTGCGGTCTACTACCCTATTCCGCTCCACAAACAAGATGTCTTTGCAGAGAAATGCTCCGGAGTCAGCCTGCCGATTGCAGAGAGCGTGGCGGGCCGCTGCATGTCGCTGCCGGTCTATCCGGAAATGCCGGAAGAGTCCGTGCGTATTGTGGCGCAAACAATTAAAGGTGCCATTGTTGGATAATCTTTCCCGGCGCATTATGATTATCGCAGGCGAAGCCTCCGGTGACATCTACGGTGCCGATCTCGTTCGTGAAGCCCTTCTGCTGAATCCTGACATTCACTTCTTCGGCATAGGCGGCGAGCGTATGCGGGAAAGAGGGGTGAAGACGCTGGTCGATTCATCCGACATGGCTGTTGTCGGTCTGGTGGAGGTAGTTAAACACTTTAATGTCATCGCTTCCGCCTTCTTAAACCTCAGAAATATTATCCTTTCCGATCCGCCAGATCTCCTTGTTCTTATCGACTACCCCGGTTTTAACCTGCGTCTCGCCAGGGTAGCAAAAAATAAAGGGGTGAAGGTACTCTATTACATCAGCCCCCAAATCTGGGCCTGGCGGCAGGGGCGGGTCAAAAAGATCGCCCGACTGGTGGATCATATGGCGGTTATCCTCCCCTTTGAGGCCCCATTCTATGAACGGGCCGCTCTGCCGGTTACCTTTGTTGGACACCCCATGCAAGATCTTGTAGATGTCTCCATGACCCGCGATGAGGCTGCTGTCAGCTTTGGCCTCGATCCCGCCCGAAAGATCATCGGCCTTTTCCCTGGGAGCCGCCGCAACGAGATCGATCGGCTCCTGCCGGTCATAATTGGCTCGGCCCTGCTTCTTAAACAGCGATTTCCGGATATCCAGTTCCTTCTCCCCCTGGCATCCACCTTGATTGCCGATGAGATAACCCCGCAACTCACGGCCGCCGGTCTCGATGTCTCTATCACCAGGGAACGGCTCCATGACCTGATTCGTGCCTGCGATGCCGTCGTCACGGTTTCCGGAACCATCACCCTGGAAATCGCGCTGGTAGGGACTCCTATGGTAATCATCTACAAGCTCTCGCCACTCACCTACCAGTTGGCAAAAAGATTGATAAAGGTAGATAATATCGGGTTGTGCAACATAGTGGCCGGTGAGACTATAGTCAAGGAACTGATTCAGGATGATGCGGAACCGGAGCCGATCATGACAGAGATTTGTGGAATTCTCGCCGACCAGGCATATAATGCCTCGATCAGAGAGAAGCTCGCACAGGTACGCTCAAAATTGGGGTGCGGCGGTGCGTCCCGAAATGTGGCAAAACTGATGTTCAGCATGCTGGAGCAGAAATGACCGGTACTTTTCTTCGCACGCTCGGATATTTTAAACCGTATTGGAAGCTGCTGCTCGCATCGGCGATCTGTTCAATGGTGGTGGGGGGGATGGACGGCGCCTTTGCCTATCTGGTCGAACCGGTTATGAAGAAAATCTTTTCCGGCAAGGATACCGGGATTTTCCTGCTGGTTCCACTCGGAATTATCGCCCTGTTTGTAGTACGCGGCATCACCCGCTTTACGTATGATGTTTCTATCAAGCTGGCGGGACAAAAGGCCATTCAGGACATCCGCAACGACATGTACTCCAAAAATGTGCGTCTGGACATGGCGTTCTTCAACCGCAAATCAACCGGAGAGTTGATGTCGCATATGACTAACGACATCAATACAATGCAGGAGGGGATAGCCAGCGTAGTTTGCGGGCTGTTCAGGGATCTTATCTCGGCATTATCATTGCTGGGTGTTATATTTTATCGTAACTGGGAACTGGCTCTGATCACCTTTATCGCAATACCAATGACCGCTTATCCGGCCCAGTTGATCGGCAAGAAGATCAAGAATGCCTCCGGACGTAGTTTGAATGTCATGGGGGGGATTACGTCCATTCTGCAGGAATCTTTTTCGGGCATAAAGGTCATCAAGGCTTTTGGTCTGGAAAACACGGCCATTGCACGCTTCAAGGCGACCAACCTCGAATTCTTCAACCAGATCCGCCGCTTCATCAAATACGAGTCTTTGGCAATGCCGATTTCCGAGGCTATCATCTCTTTCGGAGTTGCCGGGGTTGTCTATTTCGGCGGTAAACAGGTCATGTCCGGGCAAATGAGCGCTTCCGAATTTTTCTCATTCATTACAGCCATGGTGATGGTGTTCAACCCTATCAAGAAGTTGCAGACATCATACAACACCCTTCAAAAATCGGCCGGAGCGGCCGAACGGGTCTTTGAACAGATGGACCAGCAGAGGGACATAGTTAACAAACCGGAGTCGTACGAAATGGGACGGTCATCCGGTCTGGTGGAATTCCGCGACGTTTCTTTTAGTTATGGGGAAGAGCCTGTCCTGCAGGGAGTCTCGCTTCTGGCCGACCGCAATCAGATGATCGCGCTGGTAGGCCCTTCAGGTGGCGGAAAAACAACTCTTGTATCACTATTGCCCCGTTTCTATGATGTTACCGGGGGGGCCATTTTGATCGACGGACACGATATTCGCGACATTTCGCTTAATTCTCTGGTATCCCAGATAGCGTTGGTCGATCAGGAAACGACCCTGTTCAACGAGAGCGTCGCCAATAACATCCGCTACGGCAAGACAGACGCCACGATGGATGAGGTGGAATCCGCCGCCAGAGCCGCCTTTGCACACGATTTTATCGCTCTTCTCCCGGAACAGTACAACACCAACATAGGGGACAGAGGTGTCCGTCTGTCAGGTGGGCAACGCCAGAGGATATGCATTGCCAGGGCACTGCTCAAAAACGCGCCGATCCTGATTCTGGACGAGGCCACCAGCGCCCTGGACACCGAAAGCGAGAAGATGGTGCAGAAGGCGCTGGACAACCTGATGGTGAATCGCACGACCTTCGTAATCGCTCACAGGCTCTCCACAGTGTTGCATGCCGACAAGATTGTCGTTCTCGAAAATGGCCGTATTGTGGAGAGCGGAACTCATGACGACCTTTTGACTAACAGCGGGCTTTACAGCCGTCTGCACTCATTGCAGTTCATCGACAACGAAACCCAGGAGGCAACCGGCGAGCCATGAAACGGATCAACTGGGCCTTCCAGGCATCTCTCTTCTACCTGTTTACCCTGCTCGTAGCTGCACTTCCCAGGTCCCAATCCGTTCGAGCCGGCAAAAATATCGGCGCCTTGCTGTTCAATCTTCTTCACGCACGAAGATCTATTGCGATTGACAACATCAGGCAGGCGCTCCCGTTCATGAAGCGCCACCCCTCCTGGACAGGCGCCTTTGAAACTGCCGAAGAAATAGCCCTGGCAACATTCATGAACCTCGGAATATCTATCGTCGAGGTCTGCCGGCTGTACCACGGAAAAGGGAATGATTTGATCAGTTCCATGGAAGTAAATGGTCTTGAGAACTTTCGACTCGCCAAAGAAAAGGGTCTCGGCGTCATCTGCGTCAGCGGCCATTGCGGGAACTGGGAACTTGTGTCGCTTTCCTTCAAACAGCACCTGAATGAAAACGTCTGGGCAATTGCCAGAAAACAGAACAATCCATACCTCAATTCAATTGTCGAAAAGATGAGAATGGGTTACGGCAACAAGGTCATTTACACCAGGAGCGCCGCAAAATCAGTTCTTGGCGTAATCAAGAACAGAGGTGTAATCGGCATGTTGACCGATCAGGCCGTGTTTGAGGACAACGGCGTTCTGATTGAATTTTTGGGCAGAAAGGCCTGGGCAAACAAGGCTCCCATCGTATTTGCCCATAAAACAGGTGTGCCGATTATCCCGGTTTTTGACTATCGTGACAATCATCGGCACGTGCTGACGTTCCACCCGGAATATTCACTCTGTGGCGATCGTACCGAAGAGGGGGTCTGCAAGGATATTCAGGCGCTGGCACGCTATCTTGAAGACTTTATCTGTGCTCATCCTGCGAACTGGTACTGGGTGCACCGCCGCTGGAAACGTGCCGGGGAACCTGTATGAACAGGAAAATACCCGATTTTGCCATCCCTCTTGCCATACTAGTCATTGGAACCATCGCCATTGCCGTCACCGGTGCCGATCTGAAGTTGTCTTCACTATTCTGCATCGGCGGAAAGTGGCCTATCGGGGACCAACAACCGTGGCATCTGCTCTACCTGCTCGATCGGGGGCCATCTATTACCCTGGGACTCTCGGGACTGATTGCCGCCATCATCGGAATTGTCGGCAGGCATCGCAGATCCTGGATCAGACCGGGGATTTTTCTTTTTATACTTCTGGCGCTTGGCCCTGGATTGCTGGTAAATACGGTTTTCAAAGATTATTGGGGACGGCCCCGCCCGCGTGAAATAGTTCAGTTTGGCGGCAGTAAAGAGTTTCTGCAACCCTGGCAGAAGGGGGTTGCCCATAACGGCCGTTCTTTTCCTTCCGGACATGCTTCAGCCGCATTTTATATGACAGCCCCATTCTTTGTATTCCGTCGCCGGAAACCGAAGATTGCCGCGTACTGGATGGCAGGCGGACTTATCTTCGGCGTATTGATGACTGTTGCCCGCATCGCACAGGGGGGGCACTTCCTTAGTGACAACCTCTGGGCCTGGGGGATGGTTCACCTTCTGGCGGTTGCGCTGTATTACCTGCTGCGGCTTGACCGGGATGAAGCAGCTCCGGCAGCGGCATAGGCTGATCGATGTTCTATCTTGCCTATAACATACTCTCCATCCTCCTCATTATTCCGGTCTGTTTTTTCAATATCTACCGCTCCGTCAGACTCGGCTGGCCGCTCGCGTTCGCGGAACGTTTCGGTTTTATTCCGGCGGCAAAACTGGCAAAGAGAGGGAACCGTCCGGTAATCTGGCTGCACGCAGTATCGGTGGGAGAAGTTATCGCCTCAAGGCCGCTTTTAAAGACGCTCCGGAGCCGCTACCCCGGACATGCGCTTGTAGTTTCGAGTACGACCGAAACCGGAATATCGACCGCAGCCGGATTTCCGGAAGTTGATCTCAGCCTCTACTTCCCTTTCGATTTTCTCCCTTCGGTACGGGCCATTCTCCGTTCTGTCAAACCGAGCATCATCATCATAATGGAAACCGAGATCTGGCCCAACTTTTCCCGTGAAGCCGCCAGAAAAGGTATTCCGCTTCTGCTGGCCAACGGTCGCATCTCGGACCGTTCGTTTAAACGGTATCTTGAATTCAGCTGGTTTTTCCGCCCGGCGCTGAACTGTTTTTCGGCAATATGCATGCAGTCCGAAACCGGGCGTGAACGCATCGTTGCCATTGGAGCAGATCCTGAAAAGGTACGGATTTCTGGCAACCTCAAAAACGATATCCCCTCCCGCCTGGTATCTGAAGAAGAGCGAAGGATGTTGCGCACTCATTATTCGATCCCGGAGGATTGCTGTGTGCTAACTGCCGCCAGCACGCGCGACGGCGAAGAGCAGCATATCATCTCAGCCTACATGGAGCTTTCAGCAGAGATCAGCGACCTGTTTCTCGTCCTTGTGCCACGGCACCCGGAGCGGACGGGAGAGGTTGCAGCTCTGCTCCAGAACGCAGGGCTGCGTTACCAGAAACGTACTGCTCTTCAAAACAATCGTCTGCTGCAAAGTGGAGAAGTGCTTCTTGTGGATACAATAGGCGAAATGATGAACCTGTACGCACTCTCAGATATCGCCTTTGTCGGCGGAAGCCTCGCGCCGCTGGGTGGACACAACCTTCTGGAGCCTGCATCGGTTGGAATACCATTCGTGTTTGGCCCCAATATGGCCAATTTCCGGGAAATAGAAACTCTGGTGCTTCAGTACGGCGCCGGTATCCAGATCCATACTCCTGAAGAACTGGCGGTTTCCTGGCGAGCCCTGATTACGAGCAGTGAGCTGCGAAGAGTCCTGGGACAGAACGGCCTGAAGTTGATGCGGGACAACGGCGGGGCTACGGAGCGGCACATGGAAGTCATAGCCGGATACATTGCAGGTCAGCCGGAAATGGCTGCCGGCAGTTGAAAAGCAAATATGGTTGCCTTGAGGTATAAAAAAGGTATATAAATGATCATGGCATTTGAATTTGATCCTGAAAAGTCAGTTGTCAACCGTGAAAAGCACGGAATTGATTTTGTGCAGGCGCAGGCTATCTGGGGAGATGCTGATTATATTGAAATTCCGCTCAAGACCGGAGATGAAATGCGATTCATGGTAATCGGCATGATTGAGGGAAAGTTTTGGTCAGGCATTATAACGTATCGGGGCGAATCAATCCGTATCATCTCTGTTCGTCGTTCCAGAAGAGAGGAGATTTCAATCTATGAAAGCTGAAGAATTGGATAAAAAATTTGATGCGGGCGAAGATATCTCGGAATATCTGGATCTTACCAAAGCCCGTCGCCCGCAGCAGGATCAAAAACGTGTGAATGTAGACTTCCCGATCTGGATGATCCGGCAGTTGGACAAGGAGGCAAAGCGCCTTGGTGTGCCGAGACAGTCAATCATCAAGGTGTGGGTTGCCGAACGATTGCAGAAGGCTGCGTAGTACTCGGGAAGAATTGACGGTTTCAACGAGCCTTGATCACGAGCAGTGCGTTGCGAAGAATCCTGGAGCAGAGCGGTTTGAAGTTGATGCGAGGAGTATCAGGACAGTTCCCGGTTTTCTGCCGCCAGCTGTAATGCATCACCGGGAAATTCGGAAATTCCCCCCGTTGATTGAACAGTTGAAATTGCCGCATATTGATTGATTTTGGTATCTCTCGAATTATTTCTGGACAGTAAAATAGTTTTGTGGTTGCTTATCTGTACAAACAGCGCTAAGTGGCTATCATCAAACGTATTTTGGTCCTTATGAAAATGAGCGAAGAAAATAAAACTGTTGCCTCCGAAGAAGAGGTGAAATCTGACCCTCTGAAGAAGCTGCCTGATCTGAAAACCCTAAGGGAAGTAAGTGGGTTGACGACCGAGGAGATCTTCCTGAAGACGAGGATCAACGCCACCATTCTGAATGCTATTGAGAACGGCGAGTTTCATCTCCTCCCGTCGCCTGTTTTTACAAAAAAATTCATCCGGATCTATGCAGAAACCATCGGTATTGATGCGGGAATCATCCTTGCCCATTATCAGCGCCATCTGGACGAAAGAGAGGTCGTGCCGGAAGAGGTCAATCTCTTCAAAGCGCAGATCTCTTTTGACCGCAAGCCCTTTCCGCGTTATCTCTTGTACGCCCTACCTGCCGTGGCGATTATTGTCACCGCCTGTATCATGTATGCCTTCTTCCATCAGAAAGGAACCTTTGGAATCTTTCAACACAGCGTGACTGTTGACGAGCAGAAGGAAGTTGTCTCCAAGCCTGCCCCCGCCGTGAAAGAGCCGCCTCCTGAGGCTGCGACCAATGTCCCACAGGCGCCGCCGCCGGTAATGGGCGTACAAAAAGAGACAACGCAAACTCAAAACAATGCCCACCTGAATCTGCTTATTGAAGCAACGGAAAAGACCTGGCTTAATATAACCGAAGACCAAAATCCTCCCTACCAGATCACCTTGAAGAGGGGGGATAAATTGAGCCGCAACGCTCGGGAGTTTTTTGTCATTGATGTGGGGAATGCCGCCGGTGTCAACAT
>JAQTRC010000120.1 GCA_028712665.1 Desulfuromonadaceae bacterium | reverse complement strand
GCAGGTAAACTGAAGGAGATGAAAAGGTATATTATTGACGTGGAGTGAATAAAGATGACTCCGCCATCCCCATCTTGCAGAAACGGAATTGCAGGGCTGTTTTTAGGACACCGAGCCCATATACCACGCTACGGCGGAAGTTGATGGACGATGCCTCGGGGAAATAGCGGGTCGGACAACTCACCTCTCCAATACGGAAGTTAAACCAGGTTATCTGAGCCAGCATCTGGTTGTCAAAGACAAAGTCGTCCGAGTTCTGCTCTAGTGGCAGACGTTCCAGAACTTCACGTGAAAAGGCGCGATAACCGGTATGATATTCCGACAGCTTCTGTCCCAGCAGCAGGTTCTCCGTGAAGGTAAGAAAACGATTGGCAATGTATTTGTAAAGAGGCATTCCCCCCTTCAAGGCCCCTCTGCCAAGGATGCGGGAAGCGAGCACCGCATCGAATTCGCCCCAGGCAATCATGGCTGCCATTGCGGTAATAAGCCTTGGTGTGTATTGATAATCTGGATGCAGCATGATCACTATGTCGGCGCCCAAACCGAGAGCGGCGCGGTAACAGGTCTTCTGGTTGCCGCCATAACCACGGTTGTCGGTATGGACAATGGTCTTTATTCCGAGACGCTCCGCCTCCTCAACAGTGTTGTCCCGCGATGCATCGTCCACGAGCACAATGTCATCCACATATTCGAAAGGAATCTCCTGCCATGTCTTTTCCAGGGTTTTTGCGGCGTTGTAAGCCGGCAGGATCACAACCAGTTTCTTTTTGTTGAGCATTGTCGGTTCCGGTATAATTAGGAGCTTTTTTCCGTTCCCAAGCTACCGCCTGGGAACGCATCGGTCATAGAAAGGTAGTTTCCGTCCGGAGTTTCCTGATGGGCGCCGGTCAGGCTTCCTGCTTGCATTCCCTAAGGTGTGACCCCTCCGTCTGTTCGGCCAGCCTCAAGTCGGCATCGGTCATCATCTCCACCAGCTGGTCAAAGCTTGTCTTGACCTCCCAACCCAGCTGACGACGGGCCTTGGAGGGATCGCCCAGCAGCGCGTCCACCTCGGCTGGACGAAAATACTTGGGATCGACCTGGATAACGACCCTGCCTGTAGCCTGGTCGATCCCCTTTTCCGCATCCCCGCTCCCCTGCCACTCAAGCTTCATGCCGAGACGTTCGAAGACCTTTTCGGCGAAGGTGCGCACCATATAGGTTTCACCGGTGGCGATCACGTAATCTTCAGCCTGCTGCTGCTGCAGCATCAGCCACATCGCCTCGACGTAGTCGCCTGCAAAGCCCCAGTCGCGCCTGGCATCCAGGTTGCCGAGGTAAAGGGAGTTCTGCATCCCCAGTTTTATACGGGCGGCGGCACGGGTAATCTTGCGGGTGACAAAGGTTTCGCCACGGCGGGGAGACTCGTGGTTGAAAAGAATCCCGTTGCAGGCATACATGCCGTAACTCTCGCGGTAGTTCGTGGTGATGTAGAAGGCGTAGGCCTTGGCGCAGCCATAGGGGGAGCGGGGGTAGAAGGGGGTGCTCTCCTTCTGGGGGGTCTCCAGCACCTTTCCGTACAGCTCGGAGGAGGATGCCTGATAGAAACGGGTATTGAGGCCGGTCTCGCGGATACCTTCCAGAAGGCGCACCGTTCCGAGGCCATCGACATCGCCGGTGTATTCAGGAATGTCGAAAGAGACGCGGACATGGCTCTGGGCGCCCAGGTTGTAGATCTCGTCCGGTCGAATATTGCGGAGCAGCATGTTGATCGAGCTGGCGTCGTTCAGGTCGCCGTAGTGCAGGAACAGACGAACATCCTTTTCGTGCGGGTCGCGGTATATGTGATCGATGCGGCCGGTGTTGAAGGAGGATGAACGCCGGATCATGCCGTGCACTTCGTACCCTTTTGAGAGCAGCAGTTCGGCCAGATAGGAGCCGTCCTGGCCGGTGATGCCGGTTATGAGCGCTTTCTTCATCGAAAGAATCCTCCGAGGTTAAAATCAAAACCTTACCACCCCTAGCCCCTCCTAAAATATGAGGGGGAGTATGAGCTCCCCTCCTTGATTAAGTAGGGGTCGGGGGTGGTTTGTTTATTTCCCCAGCAGCGGGCTCATGACCTGATAGGTCAGATAGGCCATCAGAGCGGCAGCCGGTATGGTCAGCACCCAGGCCGTCAGGATCCGTTTGGCCACATTCCAGTTAACTGCGTTAAGGCTCTTTGCAAGGCCGACTCCCAGTATGGAGGAGGTAACCACGTGGGTAGTACTGGTGGGAAGCCCCAGCATGGAGGCGCCCAGGATGACGCAGGTGGAGGCCGAATCAACAGAAAAACCGGTCATCGGCTGAAGTTTTACGAAATCGCGCCCGACTGTCTTTATGATACGCCAGCCGCCTGCAGCCGTGCCAAGCGCCATTGCAAGCGCGCAGGTGAATTTGACCCAGACAGGCACCTCGAATGTCGGAATCGCGCCGTAGCTCAGGAGGGCCATGGTGATGACCCCCATCGACTTCTGGGCGTCGGCAGTACCATGGGAAAACGCCATTAAAGCTGCCGATAGAATCTGCATCTTCCGGAATCCTCGATTGACCCCGCCCGGAGATCGAAACTGCAGCAGGCGAGAGAATAGCACAACAAAGGCAAATCCGGCGATAACACCCAGAATCGGAGATAGGATCAACGCCAGAATAATTGTTTTCAAACCGTCCCAGAGCAGTGCCGAAGGTCCGATATGCGCGATAACCGCACCGATCAGGCCGCCGACAATGGCATGGGAAGACGATGACGGCAGCCCGAAATACCAGGTTATGATATTCCAGACAATTGCTCCGATGACACCGGCCAGCACAACCATCTGGGTAAGTTTGTCGGCGCTGATAATCCCGGTGCCGATGGTCTTGGCAACTTTGGTGAACGCCATCGCGCCGAGAAAGTTGAGGGTTGCGGCCATAATAATGGCGCCCCTGACAGAGAGCGCCCGGGTGGATACGCTGGTGGCGATTGCATTGGCTGTGTCGTGGAAACCGTTGATATAGTCGAAGAGAAGCGCTGCCACGATTACCAGGCAGAGCATCACTAAAGCCGGATCAACCATTCTTTACCACCACGCTTTCAAGGATGTTGGAGGCGTCTTCGCACCTGTCGGTCGCTTTTTCGAGCGTCTCGAAGATTTCTTTCCATTTGATCAGCTGGATCGGGTCCTTCTCCTCATCGAACAGGCGGCTGATAGCTTCTCGCGAGACCCGGTCCGCCTCATTTTCCAATGAGTTGATCTCGACGCACGCCTCGAAGATCTGCTCGTTGGTCTTCTTCCCCAGCATTGCGACCGCCTTGTCCACCGCATGGCACGACTGCAGGATTATGAATCCGAGCGACTTGGCTTCGGGGGGGATCGCCTCGACATTGTACATGATGATCCGCTGGGCGGATGCGTCAATCAGGTCCAGGATATCGTCAAGTTTGGAGGCGAGAGAGTAGATGTCTTCGCGATCGAGGGGGGTGATAAAGGTTTTGTTCAACCTTTTAATTATCTCGTGAGTAAGAAAATCCCCCTTGTGTTCGATATCCTTGATCCTGCGCTGGCTTTCAACCGGGTTTTCAAAGTTGTCGAGCATATCTTTCAGGAGCTTGGCCCCTTCAATGATATTCTCAGTCATCTCTTTAAAAAGCTGAAAGAATTTTTCCTCTTTGGGGATCAGACCGAACATGTGTATGCCTCCATTTCACACTTTGTTTATCATCTGTAATAAAAACCACGGATATATACCACACGTTCCCCCTTCTTCCCACAAAAAAGTCAAACCGGAATGAAGCGCGACGCCGGGGTTGCCTTTAAGCCCGGCTTGCAGTATTTTACCGGTTCCACCAGACAAAGGAGTTGTACATGAATCTGTTCCACGCCGCCGTTCTTGGCTCTCTGCAGGGCTTTGCCGAGGTGCTGCCGATCAGCAGTTCGGCCCACCTGATACTGGTCCCCTGGCTGCTTGAATGGCCCGAATCCGGCCTGACGTTCGATGTCGCCCTGCATCTCGGAACCTTTCTGGCGCTGGCTGCCTACTTCTGGCGGGATATCATCGAAATGACGCTCTCTTTCTTAGATGCAGCGGCCAGACGCAGCCTGAACACTCCCGCCAGGAGATTGCCGTTCCTCATCATCGCCGCCACCATCCCGGCCGCCTTTGCGGGGAAGATGTTCGAGCATCAGGTCGAGTCGATCTTCCGCTCCAATCCTTTGCTGATCGCATCGTTTCTGGTGGTTTTCGGCCTGTTACTGGGTCTTGCCGACCTCCTTGGCCGCAAACGGCTGCTTCTGGTTGAGATCAAGCCTGCCACTGCCGTGACAATCGGCCTGTTTCAATGCCTGGCGCTGATTCCGGGCGTCTCCCGTTCCGGCATTACCATCACCGCCGGGCTGCTGCTCGGCTTCACCCGCGAGAGCGCGGCACGTTTCTCATTCCTGATCTCGCTTCCGATCGTGGCCGGTGCGGCGCTGCTCAAAACCCTGCATCTTTTTAAACATGGCATCCCGGCGGGCGAGGGGTTGCCGATGCTGGTCGGAATTGCTTTTTCGGCTGTCACCGGCTATATCAGCGTGGCTTTTTTGCTCCGTTTTGTTCAAAAAAAGAGCCTCTCGCCGTTTGTCTGGTACCGTGTTATTGTCGGCGGCGGATTGATTGCCGCGATTTTATCAGGATTCTTGTAGGGGCGGCGCTTGCTCCGCCCAATCGCGGCAAGCAAGGGCTCGGCAAGCAGCGCCCCTGCATAGACCGTTATGTTTTGCGAGGGGGATTTCATGAGCGGAGGCATCAAGGAGTGGCCCGACGACGAACGCCCGCGGGAAAAGATGCTAAAGAGCGGCGCCGCCGTCCTGTCGGATGCGGAGTTGCTGGCGCTGGTAATAAGAAGTGGCGATTCAGGCAGCCGGCAGAGTGCCATCGATCTTGGCAGGGAGCTTATAAAGCATTTCGGCGGCAACCTGCGCGAGTTGGCCGGTGCTGACCTGGGCGAATTGTGTGCCATCAGGGGGGTTGGACTGGCCAAGGCAACCAGCGTCAAGGCCGCCTTCACGCTGGCTTCACGTCTTCAGTCGCGAAAACTGGAACGCTTTGACCGTTTCACCTCGCCGCAACAGGTCTTCGACTATTTCAATCATGAGTTTAGAGACAGCCGCAAAGAGTATTTCCTGGCCCTGTTGCTGGATGGCAAGAATCGGATAATCAGGCGTGTCCAGATATCCGAAGGGTCGCTTAACCAGAGCATCGTCCATCCGAGAGAGGTCTTCAACCCGGCGGTCAAGGAATCGGCCGCCGCTGTCATTCTGGTTCACAATCATCCCACCGGCGACCCGGCCCCAAGCTGCGAGGACATCGCCATCACGCGCCGCCTGAAAGAAGCCGGCGAAATCATGGGGATCAAGGTGCTGGACCATATCATTGTAGGAGATGGAGAGTACGTCAGTTTCGTGGAGCGGGGAGTTCTGTAGCATGTCGGAAGTACGGGCTGTTTTTTAATTAGTTTCCATCCGGAAACTCCGGATGAGAAACTATTGGTTTCCGCTTCGGAAAGAGGGGATTTTTTCTCCTGGCAAGGAAATCAAGGGATTGCGCGGAGGCGTACATCGGTACGCCGCACAAGCAAGACCGAAGATTGACGCCGCCAGGGGAGAAAAGCACCCTTTCCGGATGGAAACTAATAAAGCAGCCCGTACTCTCTAATTACTCGCGGGTTCATTCCCGCCAGCTGATTGCGGCATCTTTCCTCAGCGGCAACCTCTGATATCTGTAGGTGGGATAACCGACCATCATCGCCCCGGAACAGGCGTGCCCATTCGGCAGAGAAAGAGCCTGCTGCAGGGGCGGCCACTGGGCGGCGGCCATCATGAAGAAACCGGCCCAGCAACTGCCGAGGCCTAATGTCGGCGCGGCCAGATCGAGAAAGGTGAGAGCGACACTGCTGTCCACCTGCGCCAGAGCGTACCCCTTGGGGGCATGGGTGACAACAAGAACCGGCGCACCGCGCAGTACGGGGTCTCTCCCCGCTTCCCACGCTGCTATGGAACGATCCAGCCGATAGGCCTTTGCCATCGGATGCCCTTCTTTAATAAGGTGCCGGAGCATGTCGATCACTATCCCGGCCAGGTCATGGAGCTTCTCCTTTGAGTTTATGACAAGCCAATGCACCTGCTGGCTGTTGGTGCCGGTCTGAGCATAATGGGCCATGTCGATCAATTTGGCGAGTTTCTCACGCTCTACCGTTTTATCACTGTAGTTGCGAATAGAACGGCGCGATCGTAAAAAATGCTCCGCCTGCTCGCTGCCAAGAGCTAACTCCACTCTCACCGGCGGGCAATCCTCCGATTTCATTTCATCCAGAGAGAGTGCGCCGTGCGGACAGACGGCGACACAATGGCCGCATTTGATACAGAGCTCCTCAACCCCGGCCATCAGTTTCGGCACCGGCGAGCCCTCCTTCAGTTCGATGATATTCATCGGGCATACTGCCGCGCAGATCCCGTCAAGTTTGCATTTTTCCTGTTCCACGTTGATTTGACTCATGCTATACCTCCTGCTGGATTTGATCATGTGAGATACAAAATGCCGGTTGTTGCGAGATGATCGCGGTAGCAACATCTATACAGTTTTCAATACTCCAGAGACAAGCAAAATGGGAGCAGGTATGTTTGAAAAGTGCGGCAAAGAGGGATACAAACTGGTATTGGACGGAATCGAGCAAAAAACCCTGGTGCATGGCGACAAGACACTGATGGTGGAGTTCCTTCTGCAAAAGGGGGCCGTTCTGCCGCTCCACTCACATCCCCACGAACAGACCGGTTATCTGGTCAAGGGGGAGATCCGGCTGACCATCGGTGAGGACGTTTATGAGGTGCTCCCCGGAGACAGCTGGTGCATACCGGGCGGCGTATCTCATAGCGCCAAAATCATTGAGGAGTCGGTGGCTGTAGAGGTGTTTTCTCCAGTGCGGGTTGAATATATACCGGAAAAGAGCTGCTGAACCCCTTTAAACGAGTGGTGAGGAAGTGAATCATAATCTGCCGGATCTGAAATGCTGAGGATTTGTGGTGAACTCAAACCAGTCCAAGCGCTTCATCAACCGCCCGCTCGGCCGCTGCAACACAATCATTCAGACCGATTCCGCGGTAGGAGTTGCCGGTCAGGATCAGCCCTGGGTGCGCTTTTAGCGACTCCTCCAGCGCCTGCAGCCTCCTGCCATGCCCGACGGTATATTGCGGAATGGCCCGCGGATGCCGGTACACCCTGACAAATTCCGGCGCGGCATCGATCCCCATCGTCAAGCTAAGATCCTGCCTGACCCTGGCCACCACTTCATCATCGCCAAGATGGATGTATTCCGGAAAGCAGGCCCCTCCCATCATGCTCCGCAGCAGCACTTTCCCCTCCGGGGCGCGATTTTCGAACATGCTTGAATCCCACAGCGTGCCAAGAGTGTTGCGCCCCTCCTTCTTCGGGATCAGATAGCCGAATCCGTCCAGCGTATGTCCGATCTCTCCGCGACTGTAGCCGAAACAGATTACCGTCATGCTGGCGTATGGGATCTGCTTCAATATTCCCGCTATGCCGCCGTCCAAACCGGCCAGCATCTCTGCCGCAGCAAAGGCCGGTGAAGCCATGATTACCAGATCGGCATCGTATCCGGTTCCATCGCTGCACGTCACCAGGTACGGGACAGCACCCCCTTTTTTAACCGAGATCACGGCAGCGCCCGGTTTGACTATACTCCCGAGAGATGCCGACAGGGCATCGGAAAGATACTGTAGCCCTTCCCGGAACGAGGTCAGGATTCCTCCCGGCCCGGCAGCGCTTGATACAACCTTTCCGGCCGCCTGATCCTCTTTTTTCTTCTTGGCCAGCATGATCATGGCCCGGATCAATCCGCCGTAATCCCGCTCCAGTTCGGCAATGCGGGGAAAGCAGGATACCAGCGACATCGTTTCGGGATCACCGGCGAAGATGCCGGAAACCATCGGCGCGATAAGCTTGTCGAGCGCTTCCTGCCCCAGGCGCCTGCGGCCGAATGCGGCCAGAGTTTCGTCCACCCCGGCCGGCGCCGGCGAAATAAACGAGGTCGGCTCCATTGCCAGCCGCAGCTTGCCGGGCCAGGAGATCAGGCCGCTTTTCAGGAACGCAGGGCCGCCGTCCGGCAGTTGGTGCAGTTTACCTCCGGAAAATATGAAGCGTTTGCGGGCGTTGTCGTTGCTCCGGTGCAGGTTCCCCTCCACTCCGATAGCCTTGCAGAGATCAAGCGTCTGCGGCTTGCTGTCCAGAAAACCGTTCGGCCCCCATTCACAGGTATAGCCTTCGTCCTTGATGCTCCGGATCTTCCCGCCAGGGCGCTCTTCCTTCTCAAGCAGCGTGATCTCCAGCTCTTTTCCGGCAGCACGGGCCTTCTCCCTGAGCAGCCAGGCGGTTGCCAGACCGGATATGCCGCCGCCGATTATGATGATTTTTTTCAT
>JAQTRC010000026.1 GCA_028712665.1 Desulfuromonadaceae bacterium | reverse complement strand
GTCATCGATCAATGGACTGACAAGGGGTTTTTGAAGACCCTGTTTTTCTGGATTGCGGTGGACAGAGCCAAACGTACGGAAGGCTACTGGAAATGTCTGGTTGACATTCTCTTTGCGCTTACTCCCTGGCAAAAAATTAAGTTTATGACTCTGCTGCCGGTCATGATTATTCCACTTCCTATCCCTCTTCTGATTCGCGCAAGAGAACTTGTCTACCGGATGATGGGGCACAAGGATGTTAAGAATCTCCCTCCGATACAAGTTGAAAATCGGTGAAATACAGGCATTTCATGAATTAAAATGTGAGAGGTACTGACAGACCTTGAAAATCCTCATCCTCGGCGCCGGTCCCTGTGGCCTGGGTGCTGCCTATCACCTCCATAAGCTCGGCCACACAGACTGGCAGCTCTTCGAACGTAACGACCATGTCGGCGGCCTGTCCGCTTCATTGCTTGACGATAACGGTTTTACCTGGGATATCGGCGGTCATGTTCTTTTCTCGCATTATGATTACTTCGACAGAGCGGTTGAGGAAGCTCTGGGCGATGATTGGTACGAACATCAGAGGGAAAGCTGGATTCGTATCCTGCAGTGCTGGGTGCCGTATCCTTTTCAGAATAATGTCAGATACCTTCCGGATGATGCGCTCCAAGAATGTGTTTATGGTTTGCGGAAGTTGTCAGGTTCCCCGGACAAAACGACAAATTTCAGGGAGTGGATGGATACGGTCTTCGGCGCCGGCATTGTCAAATACTTCATGGAACCATACAACCGCAAGGTGTGGGGAGTGCCGCTGGAGACAATGAGCAAGGAATGGATTGCCGAGAGGGTCAGCGTAGTGAATCTGGCCCGTATCGAGCGGAATATCGCCGAGCAGCGGGACGACCTGAGCTGGGGGCCGAACAACACCTTCAGGTTTCCCCGGCAAGGCGGCACCGGTGCTGTCTATGAAGGGATCGCTACATCGTTCAGGGATCGGATTCATCTGCACCATGAAATGCTGTCGCTTGATTTTGAGGCAAAACAGGTAATTTTTGCCAACAGTCGCGTAGAGCCATATGATTTATTGATTAACACGACTCCTCTGGATCTGCTCGTCAAGTCATGCCGCTCTCTACCGGATGCGGTAAGATCATCTGCGGAAGACCTGGTTCATAACGGCGGTCTGATCGTGGGGCTTGGTTTCAAAGAACGGCGGGTTGACAGCAAATGCTGGATGTATTTTCCCGAGAGTTCATCTTCCTTTTACCGGGTGACTAATTTTCACAACTATTCCCCTTTCAACGTGCCTTACGGCGATACAAACCGTTACTCCTCCATGATGTGCGAGACGACCTATTCGCCACACAAGCCGGAAAACAGAGATCTGATAGTTGACCAGACAGTTCAAGGGTTGATAAACAGCGGCATGATAGATGAATCACAAAGAGAGCGCATAGTCAGCCGCTATCTGATAGATATCCCGTATTCCTATCCGCTGCCGACGTTGGGGCGGGATAGGGCTCTTGCGGTGATTCAACCGTACCTGGAATCCAGATCCGTATTTTCAAGGGGGCGTTTTGGCGCATGGAAATACGAGGTCGGCAACATGGATCACTCCTTTATGCAGGGAGTGGAGGCGGTTGAGCGGTTGTTGACAGGCAATGAAGAGCGTACCTTAAACGGTGCGGCAGGATGAGTATCAGGATGATGAAAACGCTTGATGCTCTCATCGGGCGATTGATTGTCTCTCTGCTGGTCAGTCCCGCCAGGCGAGGCATTCCTGCTGACATCCTCTCTATTCTCCTCATCCGTCCCGGAGGTATTGGCGATGCCGTGCTTCTTGCCCCTGCTATCCATTCAATTAGAAACAACTATCCCCTGGTCCGTATCACAATCCTTGCCGAACGGCGAAATGCAGGCGTGTTTCCACTGGTTCCCGAAGTAGATGAAGTTCTTTGCTATGACCGACCTCTTGAGTTTTATCTGGCTTTGAGCGGTCGGTACGATATCGTTATCGATACCGAACAGTGGCATCGGCTGTCGGCAGTGGTAGCGAGGATAGTGCGGGCGCCCGTCAAAATCGGCTTCGATTCCAATGAGCGGCGGCGTATGTTTACTCACACGCTTCCTTATTCTCATGAGGAGTATGAAGCGGTCAGTTTTGCCACTCTTCTTCTGCCGCTGAAATCTGGGGGGTGGGGGGGGGAACTGACGGCGCAATTTCTTTACATTCCCGCCGCTGCCTCTGAAAAAGCCGCCGTTTTGCTTCGCTCTCTAAATGGGAATAAATTTGTCGCGATTTTTCCAGGAGCTTCGATCGTAGAGCGCCGATGGGGCGCTGATCGCTTTGGCCAGATCTCCGTGCGGCTGGTTGAAGCTGGTTTCAAGGTTGTTGTTGTTGGAGGCCGGGAGGATCGTGAAGATGGGGATGTTATTGCCGGGGCGGAGGGCGGATTGAACCTGGCCGGCATTACAAATCTGGCTGAGACCGCTGCAGTGATAGCTCTTTCCACTCTTCTGATCAGCGGGGATTCGGGAGTGCTGCATCTTGCTGTGGGGCTGGATATTCCTACCGTATCGCTTTTCGGACCAGGCATTGCGGCAAAGTGGGCGCCCAGGGGCGAGAAACATGTCGTGCTGAATCAAAATCTTTCATGTTCTCCCTGTACCAGGTTCGGCTCAACATCGCCATGTCCAGAAGATGCACGGTGTATGAAAGAGATAACGGCGGGCCAGGTAATGGCTGCCGCCGTTGGTTTCCTGAAGTAGGAACCTGTAACTAGATATCTATTTGTTTTTTTCGCTACTCTTTCTCTTCAAACCTCGGAAACAGCGCCTCCGCTTTTACAATAGTTCTCCCCGCCTTAAGTCCGCCCCATGTCAGCGCATCTTTCGTAATCTCCTCATGCCACCCAAGAGAAGCCAGTGCCTTTCCGGCCGTTGTCGGTAAAAAGGGGGAGAGGATGCAGTGAACGATACGTTGCGATTCGAGCATGCAGTACATGACCGTGGCCAACCGGTTTTTCTGGGCAGGATCTTTGGTCAGTGTCCAGGGTGCAGTATCATCGATGTATTTGTTCCCGGCCGATATGACGTCCCAAATAGCCTGTAGAGCCTTGCTGAAGGCCAGCTCGTCGATAAATTTATCGACTGCGGTGACCATTTCTTCGGTCTTGTTTTTCAGAGCCAGATCTATTTCAGCCAAAACATCCGGATCAGGAAGTATGCCGTCGAAGTATTTAACCGCCATGGCGGTGGAGCGGGAAAGCAGGTTGCCGATGTCGTTGGCAAGATCGGAGTTGAGGCGATTAACCAGTGCGCTGTGCGAAAAATCGCCGTCAAGACCGAAGGGTACCTCGCGCAGCAGGAAATAGCGGACCACGTCCACGCCGTACCTGTCTATCAGCATATTCGGTTCGACCACGTTCTGCAGACTCTTGCTCATCTTCTGTCCTTCAACCGTCCACCATCCGTGAGCGAAGACCTTTTTCGGCAACGGCAGGCCGGCCGCCATCAGGAAGGTCGGCCAATAAACAGCATGGAAACGGAGGATGTCTTTGCCTATCAATTGGATATCGACCGGCCAGTAACGGCCGAAATTGCCCGATTCGTCAGGATAGCCGAGGGCAGTGATGTAGTTGGTCAGGGCGTCGAACCAGACATAGATGATGTGACGGTCGTTTCCCGGCACCGGTATCCCCCAGCTGAATGTGGTGCGGGAGACCGAGAGATCCCGCAGTCCCTCTTTTACAAAGGAGATAATTTCGTTCCGCTTGCTTTTGGGTTGGATGAAGTCAGGATTGGCTTCGATATGGGCCAAGAGCTGCTCCTGATATTTGCTCATCCGAAAGAAGTAGGACTCCTCTTTAAGTTTCTCAACCGGCCTGTTGCAGTCCGGACAGCGTCCGTCTATCAACTGGGTTTCGGTCCAAAAGGTCTCGCAGGGGGTGCAGTACCAGTCCTCATATTCCCCCAGGTAAATATCGCCTCTGTCCAGAATGTCGCTGAATATACGGCTCACACCTTTTTTGTGGCGTTCCTGCGTGGTGCGGATGAAATCGTTGTTTGATATGCCCAGCCGCTCCCAGAGAGCCTGAAAGCGCTTTACAACCCGATCAGCGAGCTCCAGCGGGGTCTCTCCAGCCGTAATGGCGGCCTTCTCAACCTTCTGTCCATGTTCGTCGCTGCCTGTGAGAAAATATACGTCGAAGCCCATAAGCCGTTTGTATCTGGCAAGAACATCAGCGGCAACCGTTGTATAGGCGTGACCGATGTGTGGTACGTCGTTAACGTAATAGATTGGTGTTGTGACATAGAAGGTTGGTTTCATATCATGCTCCTGACCCTGTAAACGGGATAAGTGCGTTAACGAAATTAATTTCTGCATAAAAACGCAGGAGATAATTTCTAGCTTACTAATGAAGGTGACGGTGTGCCGCTGCCAGGTTTATTGCCCTGTGGTTTGCGGTGTCCATGCTTGCGCGATCGATGCTTCTTGCGCCCCTTGGCGGTTTTTTCAGCATCCTGCTCCGCTGGGGCTTCAGTTGTTATAATTGCTGCAGGGAGCAGAGGCGTAGCGGTTTCTGATGGAGTTGGCGAAGTTATGGGGTGCCCGGCTCTTTTTTCGAGGCCGCGTCGCTGATCCGACCGCTTATCTTGATCCCTCTGGCCGACACGGGCAGGCGCCTGAGTTTCCGCTGGCTGAGTGGAAGCCAGAGGAGCCGGTGTGCCTTCGCCAATAATATCTTCACGTCTGATGACAATGATTTTATTGTCATCAAGTTTGAGAGTAATGTTACCTGTCAGGATATTGACCTTGTCGGTGACTCCTACCGCATTTACGGTGCGCACCCGCTTTCCCGCTTTGGGAAAGTTTTTGCGCAGGCTGCAGTAGGTTTCATATTCATAATCGAGACAGCAGAGCAGTCTGCCGCACTGGCCGGAGATCTTGTTGGGGTTAAGGGCCAGGTTCTGCTCTTTGGCCATCTTGACCGACACCGGCTGAAAATCGCGCAGAAACGAGCAACAGCAAAGCTCGCGGCCGCAGATCCCGATTCCGCCGATCATCTTGGATTCATCACGGACCCCGATCTGGCGCATTTCGATTCTGGTATGGAAGGCGTGAGCCAGATCTTTAACAAGGTCGCGGAAGTCAACCCGGCCATCGGCTGTAAAGAAAAAAACCGCCTTGCTGCTGTCGAACTGATATTCGGCCCGAACAAGCTTCATTGGCATGTTTCTCTCGACTATCCGCTTGACGCAGAAATTAAAGGCCTCTTTCTCCTTCTGAGAAATCATCTTCATAGTTGCCATGTCATCATCTGTGGCTTTGCGCTTGATGGCCAACAGGCTACCGGAAGCCCCGGACTCCCTTTCGGCAGGCTGGCGAATGACCTGACCGATTCCAAGGCCGCGCTCCGTTTCGACAATAACATGGTCTCCCTGGACAAGCTCAAGGAGACCGGCCTCAAAATCATACATTTTGCCGGCTCTTACAAACTGAATGGTTACGATGCGTGACAAAAAAACCTCCTGAAATCTTCCTGGGCCTTCATCTCTCCCTGGCAGCTATATTCATGAATAAATTATCGAGGGCCAGTTTTGGATTGGCGTTGCGCTGGACGGCGCGCCTGGTTTCATAAATCTTGTTCAACAGTTCCAGGTTGCGTGGAAACGAGCGGCGCATCGAGATGGATTCAATCGCGGGCCTTACGTTCCGGTTTATGATGTTGCTGTTGCCTGCCGAAATATGCACTGCATCACGGAAGAAAGAAATCATCATATCGAGCGTTTCCACGGTTTCATCCCGGTTGCCGGACAGCTCTTCCGAAGAGTCGAATACCGTTCCTATGCTGTTGATATCCAGTTTCTCAAGCAGCGTGAGTACGACTTCCCTCCTTGCAGCCAGTGATTCATTGTCCTGTTCCAGGGCCTGCTGCATGCTTCCTCCTGACATGGGAGCCAGAAGAGTCGCTGTTTCGGCGGTTATCCCGGTCCGCTCAAGCAGCGTCTGGAGATCTTCAGGAGGCAGGTTCGAAAAACGGATCAGCTGGCAGCGTGAACGGATGGTCGGCAGCAGCATGCCGGCGTTTTCGGTCAACAGGATGATCAGTGCATTGCCGGGCGGTTCTTCAAGTGTTTTCAACAATGAGTTGGCCGCGTTGACGCTCATTCGCTCGGCCGGTTCGATTATGCAGCATTTTCTCGGGGCCTCGTATGGACGCAGAGAGAGTTCCCGCTGCATGGCCCGCAGTTGATCGATGCTGATATCACGTTTATCCGGCAATGGTTCAATAAAATGGATGTCGGCATGGTTGCCTCCCGCCACCTTGCGGCATGAAGGGCAGCCACCGCATGCATCGTCCGGTAAAACTCTGCAGAATTGAGCCTGAATAAAGGCCAGGGCGGTTTTTTTTCGGCCGCAGCCCGATATCCCCTCAAAAATATAGGAGTGGGATGTCTTGCCGCTGCGCAGGGAGCGCCTCAAAACATCGATGATCCGTTCATGTCCCAGAATATCAGCAAATGACACAAAGGTCCTCCGGAATTCGTGCCAACACCTGCACAGCAATCAACGTAGAGATCTCCTCAATCTTGTCATCGCCTTCAATAACGATAAAACGGTGCGACTGTTCCGTTGCCAGCTGTTGATAACCTTTGCTGACGCGATGATGGAATTCTAGATTTTCAAGTTCAAAACGCTCTTCACGAGGACCGCTGGATGCCTCGATCCTCATGCGGGCTCTAGACAGACCGACAGACGGGTCACAATCAATCAGGATGGTCAGATCTGGTGCGACCCCCTGGCATGCATGACTGTTGAGTATGTCTATGACCCCCCTGTCAATGCCGCGCCCGAAGCTCTGATAAGCCACCGTTGCATCGCAGAATCGGTCGCACAGTACTATATTGCCGGAGTTCAAGGCTGGAACTATGACATCGCTGACATGCTGGGCGCGGGCAGCGGAATAGAGCATCAGTTCGGTCATTGGTGACATGTCGCTGTTTTCGGCATTAAGCAGAATAGCTCTGATCTTGTCGGCAATCGGGCAACCGCCCGGTTCACGGGTCAGTGTTGTGCTGAAACCGTGGGCCGCCAGACGCTCGGCCAGCAGTCTGATCTGGGTGCTCTTCCCAGATCCTTCAACCCCTTCAAATGTAATGAAATAGCCCAACTGAATCACCCGTATCATGTACTCGTTTCAGAATTGGGAATTATAGGCAAGAGCCCAATATTTATCAACCTAATTCAACAACGAGGTAAATTGATGCCGGATCAAAAAACGATTATATAAATTTTGTTGAATTCGGTAGCGGTCTCGTGTATAAGTCGAAAAATGGTTAGATTTCAGTTACTTGTTTTAGTATCAGTGTTCTTTTTTTATTGATAATGTAAATAAATAACAGTTTGTTTGACAGGAGATAACATGATTATTATGGCGCTTAACTGTGGAAGTTCATCTGTAAAGTATCAGCTCTTTGACTGGGAAAAGATGGAGGTGGTTGCCAAGGGGATGGTTGAGCGGGTTATTGTCGGTGACTCGTTTATTTTGCACGAAGTACCGGGACGCGAAAACTATCGTCACGAACAGGACTGCTCCAATCACCAGGCTGCTATTGACCTGCTCATCAAGACCGTTACCGATCCGGTGCATGGCGTCCTGAAAAGCGTTGACGAAATATCAGCTGTTGGCCATCGTGTAGTGCATGGCGGTGAAAAATTTACCTGCTCGGTGAGGATCGATGAGAATGTGCTGGATGCTGTCAAGGCGGTTCAGCACCTTGCGCCGCTCCATAATCCCCCCAACATCGAGGGAATTGAAGCCGCCCAGACTCTGATGCCCACCGTCCCGCATATTGCAATCTTCGACACCGCCTTCCACCAGACAATGCCTGAGCACGCCTATATCTACCCGCTCCCCTATGAGTGGTATGAGAAATACCAGGTGCGTCGCTACGGTTTTCACGGAACCTCGCATCTCTATGTATCCAAACGTGCTGCAGCTCTTCTCGGGAAAAGTTCGAAGGATACCAATATCGTTACCATGCACATCGGCAATGGCGTCTCGCACTGTGCCATCAAGAACGGCATCTCCGTTGATACCACCATGGGTCTCACCCCGTTGGAGGGTGCGGTCATGGGCACCCGGTGCGGCGACATAGATCCCGCCATCCCTGCCTTCATGATGCAGAAGGAGAACCTCTCCGCAAAGGAGATCGACAGCATTCTCAACAAGAAAAGCGGCGTAATTGGTGTTACCGGCCGTTTTACCGACCGTCGCGATGTCATTGAAAATGCCAATGCCGGTGATAAGCGTTGCAAACTTGCTCTGGATATCGAAGCCTATCGTCTGAAGAAATATATCGGCTCCTACATGGCCGCCGTCGGCAAACTGGATGCGGTTGTATTCACCGCCGGCGTTGGCGAGATGGGCGCTCCGATCCGCGAAATGGCGATCGAGGGGTTGGAACACATCGGTATCATCCTGGATCGTGAACGCAACAAGAGCGCCATGACTAGAAAGCGTGAAACGCTTATCACGACCGATGATTCACCGGTCAAGGTCTATGTCATCCCGACCGATGAGGAGTTGGTATTTACAGAAGACGTAGTTGCTATATTGAACGGCACCTATACCGATCACATGAACTTTCAATATTCTTTTGCCAAGGCGGATTTTGTGAGGAAGTAAGCCTTTAACCCCTCACCCGGTCTTCGACCACCCTCTCCCGGTGGGCGAGGGGATTGTTTTCCCTTCTCCATCAGGGAGAAGGTGCCCCGAAGGGGCGGATGAGGGGCTGTTTTTCAATATGTTTTCATTATCTCACGAAGTACCGACGTTGCATAACTCCCTTTCGGCAGCGCAAACTCCAGCCGGATACAATCACCCTCCAGCAGGAACGAAGGGTTGTCCAACGGCACACGCAGGGGACGACGTTCCCCTTCCATCCGCAGGCCACCAGGCAGATCGAAATCATCCAATCCGATCTGCAGAGTTCCCTGAATTTCACGTTCAATTTCCAGAGGGCTCCCTTCAGGCTGTTTCATTCTGCAGCCGAACATCGGCCCACTGGCCGATATTTCAAATGATCCGGCACGCTCCATCTCAGTTCCAGCATCCTCCACCAGAAAACAGGCGCCGTTGACATGCTTAAAGGCCAGGTCTCCAATCAGCAGTTCATCTATATGTTCAATTCGCCGGGCCACCACCTGATCGAACAGAAACGACTGAACAGCAGAGAGATACAGCTTTTTCAGGCGGGGATGAATAGAGGCAAACGCCTTTTCATACTCTCCGGGGCGGCTATTCAGCCGTTGCAAAACATCCCGTTCGTTCCGGCAATGGCGCGGAAAAAGCTGCAACGCTCTGTTAACGTCCCCCTGCCGGTAGGCAAGAATCGCCTCACTCCACTCCTCGTCCCGAACCAGGTCTGGTTGACCGATCAACGCATCAACGGCTCCCTGCCAGTCGCGTTTCAGCATGGCAGCGCCGATCAGGTGAGAATTACGCTGGGCGCCGTAGCGCTGAAGTCCGAAGTAATTCGGAACGCCACGTTTTATAAGAATTTCAAGGACGGAGCGGGTGACAGATTCTGATCCTTCGGAAACGCTCCGGACAGCGATCCGGAAGCGATTCCCTCTTAAGTGTCCGAGCTTGAGCTTGTTGCTGTGACGAGAGGCGGAAAGAATATGGACTCCTTCCAACTCCAACTCCATAGCTTTCTCCGTAGTGACCCGCTGGACCGATATCGTCTGGCGGGTGATGCCGACCGCGTCTTTCATGCCGGCATAGCCGATGTCCCGTTCCGGAACTTTTAGAGCGGCGGCAATCCTGCGAATCGCTTCCAGAGTTGTAATGCCCCGTTTCTCGATGGTCAGGTAACAATGCTCGCCGGAACCGGAAGGGAGGTAGGATGGGATTTCTTCGACGATGAAATCGTCTGGCGACTCTTTGATTGTTCCGCCGATTCCGGGGATGTGGCTGGTCAGGTAGGGGTGCATGTCCTGGCTCTTTCTATTGGGTTCACTCAATCATTCGACTCTGCCGCAACGCCTCATACAGCACTATTCCCGCCGAGGTAGAGAGGTTCAGGCTGCGCACATTATCGGCCGGCATCGGGATGGTGATGGATGTTTCCGGATTGGCGCTCAACAGCTCACTTGGAAGTCCTTTGGTCTCCTTGCCGAAAACGATGTAATCTCCTGGCCTGAAACCGGCTTCCAGATAGCTCCGGGAAACTTTGGTGCTCAGGTAGAAAAAGCGCCCTTCAGGGACGGACGCCTGAAGTGTGGCCAGGTCGGGCCACTGCCGGATGGTGACAAACTCCCAGTAGTCGAGCCCTGCCCTTTTCAGATACCGGTCTTCTATCGAAAAGCCTAGTTGGCCAACAAGGTGCAAAACCGTGCCGGTGGCGGCGCAGAGACGGGCTATGTTGCCTGTGTTGGGGGGTATCTCAGGTTCAATAAGCACAATATTGAATGGTTCCATGATCGGTTATGTATACCATCAAGCGTAGCTGCCGCGCTTGCTTTTTTTTCCAGGCAGGGCTAGTATGCCAGGATAAATTCTATTGAAACCGGAGATATTGGAATGAAGATAATTGTTACCGACGAAGTCTCGCCCGAGGGGCTGGCCCTCTTGACCCAGGAACCTCGCATTCAGTTGGATGTAAGGCTTGGATTGAAAAAAGAAGAATTGCTTGCAGCAATAGGCGACTACGAGGCCATCATCACCCGCAGCGGAACCCAGGTTGACCGGAGTCTGCTTGATGCGGCCAAAAAGTTGAAAATTGTCGCACGCGCCGGGGTAGGGATCGATAATGTTGATGTCGAGTACGCCAGTTCGAAAGGGGTGATTGTTGTAAATGCCCCCTTAGGCAACACCAACAGTGCTGCCGAGCATACCATGGCGCTTCTGCTCTCTTTCTGCCGCAACGTTACCATAGCCAACTCCAGTCTCAAATCTGGAGAATGGAAACGGGCCCCTTTTACCGGTCACGAATTGAAGGGTAAAACTGCCGGTGTCATCGGCCTGGGCAAGGTCGGCGGTCGGGTTGCTACCCGTCTGAAGGCTTTTGAATGCGAGGTGCTGGCCTGTGATCCATATATTTCGGTAAAACGGGCCCATGATCTGGGTGTCAAGCTTGTTTCACACGACGAAATATACAAAAACTGCGATGTTATAACAGTCCACACTCCGCTCAACGAGGAGACCAAGGGTATGGTTGGGGCGCGTGAGTTCGGTTTGATGAAGAGCGGTGTTATCATCCTCAACGTGGCCCGTGGCGGCATCATTGAAGAGCAGGCTCTGCTGGACAACCTCGACTCAGGCAAGGTGCTCGGCGGAGCGGTTGACGTCTGGAGTGAAGAACCGCCGGCTACCGATCTCCTGAAAAAGCTTATCGGCCACAAAAATCTGGTGGTGACACCCCATCTGGGCGCCAATACCTTTGAAGCACAGGTCAACGTAGCCATAGACGTTTCCAGGGAGATCCTCAACTATCTTGATGACCAGCCGCTTGAAAATGCCGTCAATATTCCGCGATTTGATCTGGCCCTGATGGACCAGATGCGTCCGTTCCTGAACCTGATGAGCGTGATGTGTGATTTTGGCATCCAGCTGGTTGAGAAAAATCTGGAGAAGGTCACCTTCGGCTTTGCCGGCAGCATTGCCCATTACGACTGCTCTCCGCTGACCGTCTGCGGACTCTCTGCGCTCCTCAACAGGATGGTCGATCAGGATGTCAACATGGTCAATGCTTCTCTGATTGCCGAACAGATGGGCATTGATGTGGAAGAGACTAAAACGACCCATGCCGATGCCTTTTCGAATGTTATTTCACTGGTCATCGAAGCAGGCGGGACACGGAAGCGGATCTCCGGCACACTGTTCGAAGGTGCCCCGCGCATCGTCCGTCTGCGCGACTATTCGATGGATTTCAGCCCCGAAGAGCATATGCTGCTGTTGCATTACGGAGATCGTCCCGGAATGATCGGAAAAATCGGAACAATCATGGGCCAGCACGCTATCAACATCGCCTCCATGAACCTGGGACGAAGCGTGAATAAAGACGAGGCCATGGTCATCCTCTCACTCGATTCAGCCGTACCTGCCAACGTAGTAGAAGAGATAAAGATCGCTACCGAGGCCACTTTCATCAAGGCGGTGCACATGCGGGTTGGAAACTGCCCGCGCAGTTGCGGTTGCGGAATCTGAGGCGACCCCACTCCATGCGATTCCCACAGATAGACCCTGTATTTCTAAGCATCGGCCCGCTCCATTTCCGCTGGTACGGGCTGATGTACGTTCTTGCATTCATTGCCACCTACTTCATAATCCGCTCTGAAGTCAAACGCAAAAAGCTCCCTTTGACGACCGATGATGTCGCTGATCTGGTGTTTTATGGCGCCATGGGTGTTGTTCTGGGGGGACGGCTCGGCTATATCCTGTTTTACAACCTGGGCTTCTATCTGGCTAATCCGCTCAAACTTTTTGCGGTCTGGGAAGGGGGGATGTCGTTCCACGGCGGTTTTATCGGGGTCCTGCTGGCTTTCATGCTCTATGCCAGGCGGAAAAAACTTTCTTTCATGGGGCTTGTCGATATGGCAGGACTCTGCGCACCGGTAGGCCTTGGATTAGGCCGGATTGGGAATTTCATCAACGGAGAATTGTATGGGCGTCCGACAGATGTCGCATGGGGGATGATTTTTCCAGGGAGTGACGGCCTGCCGAGGCATCCGTCCCAAATTTACGAGGCATTTCTTGAGGGGCTTGTTCTTTTTGTTATAGTAAGGTTTGTCTCCAGAAAAACAGAAGTGAACGGTGTGGTCGCGTGTACTGCTATTGCAGGTTATGGGTTGTTCCGTTTCATTGTCGAATATTTCCGTCAACCGGACGCCCAGCTGGGAATCTTTTTCGGACTGTTTTCAATGGGTCAGATGCTCAGCCTGCCGATGTTCCTGCTTGGCAGTTTCATGGTGTTTTTACTTTTACGTAAAAAAGAGAACAGTTAAACATTCAGGATTGAAAAAGTCTTTTTCGGGTTTATACTGAAGAAAAATCAAAGGAGGTTTAACCGCCATGATCAGCAAAAAAATGTCCGACGCACTTAACAGTCATATGAATCTGGAACTCTACTCTGCTCATTTGTACCTAGCCATGTCGTCCTGCGCCAATGAAATGGGGTTGAAGGGTTCCGCCAACTGGTTCTTTATCCAGTATCGTGAAGAGATGATTCACTTCATGAAGTTCTATACCTACCTGACCGACCAGGGCATAATTATTTCTCTGCTTGCCAGTAAAGCCGTACCGAATAAGTACAAGTCACTGCTGGAGATGCTTCAGAAAACCCTGGCTCACGAACAGCTGATCACCGGATGCATCAATGAATTGAGCGAACAGGCCGTACAAGAGAAGGATCATGCCTCACAAATATTCCTGCAGTGGTTTGTCACCGAACAGATCGAAGAAGAGAACAACGACCGTGATCTGATCGCAAAACTCAAACTTGTTGGCGACAACGGCCATGGAATATTGATGATTGACAGCGAAATGGGACAACGCGTTTTCGTTCCGCCGGTCGGATCTCCGCTGGCTGTTTAGTATCTTTGTTTATCAGGGGTAGATACTATAAATGAAAATCAGATTCTGCGAGAACAACAGCGGCAAGGGGAAGGTTTTCAGGCGGCTGTCGGAAGATTTCCCTGAGCTGAATATAAAAATCAAGGATTGCATCAAGCAGTGCAGCGCCTGCCGTGAGACGCCGATGGCCACCGTTGCTAAAAAAAAGGTAACCGGTAAGGATGGAGATGAATTGTACCATAATATTGTCGAACTGATCCGCAAGAGCGCAGTATCTGAAAAAGCTGGAATTATCAGTGACAAATAACGATATATTGCGCAGAGTCCGTTATGCGATGGATATCAGTGATCCGGCAATGGTCGGGATCTTCGGTCTGGCCGGTCATGCGATTGAACAGTCTCTCCTTAACGGCCTCCTGAAAAAGGAGGATGATCCAGGTTATATCGATTGCAGTAATAATCTGATCTGCCTGTTCCTTGATGGACTAATCATACTGAAAAGGGGCACGAAGGAGTCTGCGCCGGTACAAACCGTAAAAACTGATGCAGTGCTGACAAACAACACTATTCTGAAAAAGTTGAGGATTGCCCTGGAATTGAAGGAAGATGACATGATAGCAATTATGAAACTGGTAAATACAGTTATTTCAAAATCGGAGCTTACAGCACTCTTCAGAAACAAAGGGCACAAGAACTACAAGGAGTGCGGCGACCAGTTTCTCAGGAATTTTATAAAAGGTCTGACGATTCGTAACAGGACTCTTCTCAGTTGAACTTCATCCGTATTCCGATTGACACATTCCGGTTAATGCATTATCTTTACACCCCATCAATGCCCTATCAATCGGCTGTTTGGCGGCATTAAACATTTAATTGAGTCAGAAGGACAAACTGTATATGCGGAGTGATTTGATAAAAAAAGGTCTGGAACGCACACCACACAGAGCATTATTGAAAGGTTCCGGTGTACCCCAGAGTCAGATGGACAAACCGTTTATCGGGGTGGCGACCAGTTTTACCGATCTGATACCGGGTCACGTCGGAATGCGCGATCTGGAGCGTTTTATTGAAAAGGGGGTCCACACCGGCGGCGGTCATGCCTTTTTCTTCGGTATCCCAGGCGTTTGCGACGGCATAGCCATGGGTCACAAAGGAATGCACTACTCTCTGCCGACCCGTGAACTTATAGCCGATATGGTGGAATCGGTGGCCGAGGCGCATCGCCTGGACGGCCTGGTGCTGCTGACCAACTGCGACAAGATTACTCCCGGCATGCTGATGGCGGCAGCCAGGCTGGATATTCCATGTATCGTAGTGACAGCCGGCCCGATGCTGAGCGGACGAGGCCAGGCCGGACGCAAGTTTTCCTTTGTTTCCGATACCTTTGAAGCCATGGCCCGTTACAAGGCCGGTGTAATCAGCGATAAGGAACTGCAGGTCTGCGAGGACAATGCCTGCCCCGGCATGGGTTCCTGTCAGGGGCTCTTCACTGCCAACACCATGGCTATCCTGACCGAAACGATGGGGATGAGTCTGCCCCGCTGCGGGACAGCCCTGGCTGTTTCCGCTTTGAAGCGCCGCATCGCATTCGCTTCCGGAGAAAAGATCGTAGAACTGGTTCAAAATAATATCACCCCACGCAGCATAATGACCCGCGCAGCTTTCGAGAACGCCATTCGTGTAGACCTGGCGCTGGGCGGTTCCTCCAATACGGTGCTGCACCTTCTGGCTATTGCCCATGAGGCGGGTGTAGATCTGCCGCTGGAGTTATTTGATATCTTAGGCAAGGACACTCCTCAATTGGCTTCGATGAATCCGGCCGGTGAACACTTTATGGAGGATCTGGACATAGCCGGCGGTGTTAGTGGCGTGTTCAAGCAGTTGGGAGACAAGATTAAAGATACCGGGACGCTTTTCGGGCTGACTACCCATCAGCTGGCCGAGAGCATTCAGAATGTTGACGACGAGGTCATACACTCGCTTGACAATCCGATCAAAAAGGAGGGGGGCATAGCCATTTTATACGGCAATATTGCTCCCAGAGGGGCTGTGGTCAAACAATCCGGTGTTTCAGCAGCTATGATGCAATTCGAAGGTGTCGCGCGTTGCTTTGATGCCGAGGAGCTTGCCATGTCGGCCATCATGGAGGGTAAAATCACTGCCGGAGATGTGGTGGTGATCCGCTATGAGGGTCCTAAGGGTGGCCCCGGAATGCGCGAAATGCTTGCTCCTACAGCAGCAATAATGGGACTCGGTCTGGGGGACTCGGTAGCCCTGATAACCGATGGGCGCTTCTCTGGTGGTACACGTGGCCCCTGTATCGGTCACATCTCTCCGGAGGCCGCCGAAGGTGGCCCGATCGCATTGGTGGCGGACGGCGATAAAATTCTGCTCGATATACCGGGCCGCCGTCTGGAACTGTTGGTCGATGAAGCCACGATGTCTGCACGAAGGTCGAAATGGCAGGCGCCGATTCCAAAGATAAAAACCGGGTGGCTGGCACGTTATGCAAAAGTAGTGACTTCAGCCCACACAGGGGCGATCACGACGGCTGATTAAGGTTGAGAGTTGAGGGATGAGGGATGAGATAAATACTATGCGGAGAAGTTTTTCATCTCCCATCGATTTTTAAAAAAGGAGGAATGTTGCCGTGAAAAACCTTTTTATGCTGTCTGCTTTCGCCGCTCTGTTTGTTGTCGGTTGCGCCACAGTTGAACAGGGGCTGCAGGGCGCCAATGCACTACTCCTCTCGAGCAGAGAAGTTCGCGAGGTTTTTCAGGGCAACACCGTCACATCTTCCACCGGAGAAGCCTTCTACTGGGATGTCAATGGTTCGGTAATCGGCAAGGGTTCCTACGGAGGTGTCATCAAGGGGAACTGGAACATCACTGATGATGGACGCCTCTGCGTCTCCAACTGGAGTTCAAGTACTGCTCCCGGCGGTTGTTACAAGGTCTACTTCGACAACACCACTCGGCAGCGGAAGCTGATAGACATTGATGGTGAACTGAAGTGGACGGTAGTCAACGTGGTAACGGGCAATCCTAACAACTTTTAAATTAAATATTGAGGTAATTCATGAGAATGAATGGCGCACGAATAATGCTTGAGTGTCTGAAAAAAGAGGGCGTCGATACCGTTTTCGGCTATCCCGGGGGCACTGTCATCAACATCTATGATGAACTCTTCAGCTTCAAGGAGATACGTCACATTCTGCCCCGTCACGAGCAGGCAGGCACGCACGCTGCCGATGGTTACGCCCGCGCAACCGGCAAGGTCGGCGTCGCATTAGCCACCTCGGGGCCAGGCGCCACCAATACCGTTACAGGAATTGCCACGGCCTACATGGACTCGATTCCGATGGTGATCATCACCGGCCAGGTGCCGACACCGCTGATCGGTAACGATGCTTTCCAGGAGGTTGACATCATCGGTATAACACGCCCCTGTACCAAGCACAGCTTTCTGATCAGGGACGTCAAAGATGTTGCCTCGATTATGAAGAAAGCCTTTTTTATTGCGCGCACCGGACGTCCCGGTCCGGTTCTGGTTGACTTTCCAAAGGATATTCAGGTTGCCCAAACCGAATTCGTCTACCCTGAAACGGTTGAAATTCGCAGCTACAAACCTAATTTGGAAGGGCATCCCCGCCAGGTGGAAAAAGCCTTCAAGATGATTCTGGAGTCGCGCAGGCCGGTACTGTATGTAGGTGGCGGAGTCGTTCTTGGTGATGCGGCGGAACAGCTAACTGTACTGGCACGCAAACTGAGTGTCCCGGTTACCACCACCCTGATGGGACTGGGGTCGTTCCCGGGAGATGACTCACTATCTCTCGGTATGCTCGGTATGCACGGCTCCTACTACGCCAATATGGCCATGACCCATTCGGATTTGATAATTGCCGTCGGATCGCGTTTCGATGACCGGGTGACCGGAAAACTGGCCACCTTTGCCCCTCACGCAAGGATCATCCACGTCGATATCGATCCGACTTCCATCAAGAAAAACGTCCGGGTTGATCTGCCGATAGTCGGTGATGTCAAGGATGTGCTGACAAAAATGATCAAACAGGCCGACAAGGCCAAGGAAAAGGTAACCGAATTTGTTGCCTCTCTTAACCCTTGGCAGGAAGAAATTACCGGCTGGAAGATGAAGCATCCTCTTAGCTACAAAAACAGCTCTACGATCATCAAGCCTCAGTTTGTGATCCAGAAGTTAAGAGAGTTGTCCGATGACGACGCAATTATTGCAACTGACGTGGGGCAGCACCAGATGTGGACGGCCCAGTTTTTCCAGTTCAATCGTCCCCGCACTCTTCTTACATCCGGAGGACTGGGTACCATGGGTTACGGCCTGCCGGCCGCGATGGGGGCCCAGGCTGCTTTTCCAGGCCGTCAAGTGATAACCATCTGTGGCGACGGGGGCGTGCAGATGAATATTCAGGAGATGGCTACCCTGGTGCAGAATAAGCTGCCGGTCAAGATCGTCATACTCAACAACAACTTCCTCGGTATGGTTCGTCAATGGCAGGAATTGTTCTTCGACAAGCGCTATTCGCAGACATGCATGGAACTTCCGATCGACTTTGTCAAGCTGGCGGACGCCTACGGAGCAAAAGGATTCAGCACCTCAAAACCGGGCGATGTCGAGAAGGTCATCAAGCAGGCTTTCAAGGAAAATGGGCCGGTGATTATGGAGTTCAAGATAGCTCGAGAAGAGAAGGTTATTCCGATGGTTCCAGCCGGTGCATCGTTGAACGAAATGGTACTAAACGCTTAAGAAGGGTGGGATTATCGATGCAGCATACAATATCAGTTCTGGTTGAAAATGAGTTTGGAGTGCTTTCCCGCGTGGCGAGCCTTTTCTCCGGTCGCGGTTTCAACATTGACTCGCTGACGGTAGCTCCAACCAATGATGAAGGGCTCTCGCGCATGACGATAGTCACCCGCGGCGACGATCAGATCCTTGAGCAGATCAACAAACAACTCAACAAGCTGATTGATGTACTCAAGGTGCTTGATTTTTCAGATGGGAGCGCCATTGAGCGTGAGATGGCGCTGATCAAAGTTACGGCTGAGGATGAGAGCCGGGCCGAAGTGTTGCGTATAGTAGATATCTTTCGCGCCAAGATTATCGATGTGACACCCAAGTCATATACCATCGAGGCAACCGGCAATCCGCTAAAGATCGATGCTATTCTGGATCTTCTGCGCCCTCTGGGTCTGAAGGAGCTGGTACGTACCGGTGCGGTTGCCATCGGTCGCGGCGCCAAAGGGTGGAAGGGGTAACAACTTTTGTTGCCATTATGGAATCGGGCCGCATCGGGGCGCACCTGATGCGGCATTTTTACGCATTTTATTGACAGTTGAAGGTGTTTGTACTATTTTTAGCATTCGCATTATCAATAGGTTGAACCGGTTTGCCGGATATTTTGCATGGAGGAAATGACCAAATGAAGGTTTATTACGACAAGGATTGTAACCTGGCGGTATTGAAGAAGAAAAAAGTGGCTATTATCGGTTATGGTTCGCAGGGCCATGCCCATGCGCTTAACCTTATGGAATCAGGTATCGACGTTATGGTCGCTCTCAAAAAGGATTCCGCTTCCGTCAAAAAGGCCAAAGCTGCAGGTCTCAAGGTCGTTACGGTTCCAGAAGCAGCCAAAACCGCCGATATCGTAATGATCCTGCTGCCGGATGAAGTCCAGGGCGATGTCTACCGCGAGGAGATAGGGCCATTCCTGAAGAAAGGCGCTTTTATAGCCTTTGGCCATGGCTTCAATATCCACTTCGGTCAGATTGTTCCCCGTGAGGATATTAACGTTTTCATGGTGGCTCCCAAAGGTCCCGGACATATGGTTCGTCACGAGTACTCAAAAGGGGGGGGGGTTCCCTGTTTAGTTGCCCTGCATCAGGATCCAGCCAAGAAAACCAAGGAAGTTGCCCTGGCCTATGCCTCTGCGATTGGTGGCGGACGTTCAGGAATCATCGAGACAACCTTCAAGGAAGAAACCGAGACGGATCTTTTCGGAGAGCAGGCTGTTCTGTGCGGCGGTATCTCGGCGTTGATCCAGGCCGGGTTTGAGACCCTGGTTGAAGCGGGATATGCTCCTGAAATGGCTTACTTTGAGTGTCTGCACGAGACCAAGTTGATCGTTGATTTGATCTATGAGGGGGGCATTGCCAATATGCGCTATTCGGTATCCAATACGGCCGAGTTTGGCGACCTGACCCGTGGTCCGCGCATCATAAACGAAGAGACCAAATGGGAGATGAAAAAAATTCTCGATGAGATCCAGACGGGAGAATTCTGCAAGGAGTGGATTCTCGAGAACAAGGCCAACAAACCGACCTTCAACGCGCTGCGTCGCCGTGGCGCCGAGCACCAGATCGAGGCGGTGGGCTCCAAATTACGCGCCATGATGCCGTGGATCGGCAAGAACAAGATAGTTGACAAGACCAAGAATTAAATAAAATTGTCACTGTTGTGACATCCCATTCCAGTCGGGAATGGGGTGTCACAACTTTTAGCAGTATACGCACTTATCCCTATTAACCGTGTCCAGGCAGGTTCATGATCAATTCGTCTCCCTTTGCCAGTGAAGGTTATCCTTTCATTGCCTATTCCACCGGATTAACAATTCTCCTGGCATTTTCGGCGTGGAAACTCGGCTCTTTGGTATTGGCAATTCCTGCCGTATTTTCGTTCCTTCTGACCCTTTTTGTTTTCTATTTTTTCCGCAATCCGGAGAGAACACCCCCCGCAGATCCTCAGGCAGTAGTGTCTCCGGCCGATGGAACCGTGGTGGTGGTTGAACGGGTTCCGGAAACCCCTCTGGGATTACAGGCACTTAAAATCAGTATTTTCATGTCGGTTTTCAACGTTCATGTAAACAGGGTCCCATTTGATGGAACTGTGGTAGATCTCTTCTACCATCGAGGCAAGTTTTTTGATGCCCGAGATGGCCGCGCCTCCAGCGAAAACGAACGTAACGGTATACTGCTTGAGCTCGCGGGGGGGACACGGATAGCTTTTGTCCAGATCGCCGGCCTGGTTGCCCGCCGCATAGTTTGTTACGCCGGTATCGGTGATCGCCTGAAGAGGGGCGAGCGTTACGGGATGATCCGCTTTGGATCACGATTGGATGTATATCTGCCGCATGATGTGGAGCCTTTGGTCAAGTTGGGCGACATTGCAGTGGCAGGTGAAACAGTGCTTGGTAAAATCGGTGACGTGAGGACAATACCGCATGAGCCATGAAATACTGGATGAGCCAACCGAGAAGAGTGAAAGCATCAAGCGGGGCATTTACATCTTGCCCAACCTGATTACGGCGGGGAGTCTTTTTGCTGGTTTTTACAGTATGGTGTCCACTCTGAACAGTAATTACAGCGCGGCGGCAATATGGATTTTTGTGGCCGCCATCTGTGACGGGCTGGATGGCAAGGTGGCACGCATGACAGGCACCACGAGCAACTTCGGAGTTGAATTCGATTCTCTGGCCGATCTGGTCGCCTTCGGTGTTACGCCCGGTCTTATGATGTACGCCTGGGCACTGAAGCCATTTGGCAGGCTCGGCTGGTTAGCGGCATTTTTGTTCGTTGTTTGTGGAGCTTTGCGTCTGGCCCGTTTCAATGTTCAGGTAAATACCGTTGAGAGCAAGCGTTTTGTTGGTCTGCCGATACCGGCTGCTGCCTGCATGGTGGCCTCAACAGTACTACTGTTCCATGACCAGGGATGGCCGAGTTCTTATAAAAAACTGGCAATTATCGGGCTTATCTACCTGCTGGCTTTTCTGATGGTTTCCAGCTTGCGCTATTACTCATTCAAAGATCCGGCGCTGATCAAGAGACAGCCGTTCGGTTTCCTGTTGCTGGCTGTCGTACTGCTCATCGTAGTGGCCTCCGAACCGGTTATCATGACGTTCTTGATCATGCTTCTATACGTGTTTTCCGGTCTGGTCGATTTTGTTCTGACCTGGCCAAGGCGTCGCAGACTGGAGAAGGCTGTTCACAAAGGGCATGAGGCTGTGCATCGTGATGATTCCGGTTAGCTGATGTCGTGCAGGCTGGCGGATGTACCGTCCTGCGACACATCCACAATGGCATAACTCTTCTGTAATGCCGAGCTCATCATTGTTCCTGGATTCAGGAACAGAATGCCTGAATGCAGTTCATGTGTGGCGAGGTGGCTGTGACCGAACAATACTAGATCGGCCTTGACTTCCAGGGCTCGACGTTTCAATTTTTCCAGCCCAGCCTTGACCCTGTATGCGTCCCCGTGTGTCAGCAGTATCCTCTTACCCTCACATTCCCACAATAGTTCGCGGGGGGCGCTTGAACCGAGGTCGCAGTTGCCGGCCACATTTATAACATCTTCATCGAGAAGTTCCCGCATCAGGTCTGCGTCGGAAAAGCCATCCCCAAGATGAACGATCACGTCAATCCGTTCTGACCGGGAATGAGCTTTAAGGGCGAGCTTAATGTTGCCGTGAGTATCGGAGATGACAAACAGTTTCATGTTATCGTTATATCAGAACAGGTTTTTCCGATAAATACAAAAACGATCAAAAGGCATGACTTAAATGACAAAAAAAATACTTATTCTCATAGCCGTCATTGTTCTCGTTCTGACAGTTTTGTTTGCAATTTCGGTCATGATTGCCAAAACGTTGATTGGAGGAGCGGATACATCTCTGTCATCCAAGGAAGGAGTCGGGATGGTCGAGGTAAAGGGGATGATCCTCGACTCAAAAGAGACGATCAGGCAGCTCAGGTATTATCTCAAACAGGATGGAATAAAAGCGTTGGTTTTGAGGGTTGATTCACCTGGCGGAGTTGTAGCCCCCTCACAGGAAATATATGAAGAGGTAAAAAAATTTGCGGCAAAAAAGAAGATCATTGTATCCATGGGTAGTCTAGCTGCTTCCGGCGGGTATTACATATCGGCGCCTGCTACTATGATCTATGCCAATCCGGGCACAATAACGGCCAGCATAGGAGTAATTCTGAAATTGTCCAATATCGAGGCGTTGATGGACAAGATCGGTATCAAGTCATATACACTTAAAACAGGCAAATATAAGGATTCCGGTTCGCCGTTGCGCGAGTTTTCGGCTGAAGACCGCGCCATGTTGCAGTCGGTGATAGATAATACACACGAACAGTTTATCAGGGCGGTAGCCGAAGGCAGGAAACTCCCGATCGAAGAGATACGCAAAATTGCGGATGGTCGCATTCTTTCCGGTGAGCAGGCCAAGGGGTTCAAGTTGGTCGATCGTTTGGGAACTCTGCAGGATGCTATCGAGGAGGCCGGAAAACAGGCCGGAATAAAGGGTGAACCGGAGGTAATCCTCCCGCCGAAAAAAAAGATCAATTATTTCGATATCCTTGCCGATGGAATGGAAGATAAGTTTGAGGGGACATTGAAGAGTGCGTTGGGTGGAATGAGGCTGGTGTATGAATAGATTTAATATCTACCTTCTGTGTGCTAAAACCATCACTGCCGTATAGACAAGATCAATTCTGTTATGCATGGATTTCATTCCGGCAGACAGCAAGAAACATCTGGTTGGAAAAAAAACGGGGCGCTCTGTTTGCGCCCCGTTTTGTCACTTTCTTTTTTGGAGTTGCTTGTGTGCGGCAAGCAGGATTCTTTCGGTAGTGGCCCAATCGATACAGGCGTCAGTGATGGAGACACCATATTTCAGATCGCCCAGATCAACCGGAATCTTCTGGTTGCCGGCCTGAAGGTTGCTTTCAATCATGACCCCAGAGATGGAACTGTTGCCGTTAAGTAATTGTTCAACAACAGATTCCATTACTTCGGGCTGTTTCTGGAAGTCCTTGTTTGAATTTCCGTGGCTGCAGTCAACCATTATAGAAGGGAGGAGTCCGTTTTTATTGAGACTATCCTCGGTATTGGCAATGTCAACAGGATGGTAGTTTACTTTTCTGGAGCCACCTCTAAGGACAATATGCACATCCGGATTTCCGCTGGTCTTAATGATCGAGGTACGCCCTTCGCGGTTGATGCCGAGAAAACTGTGCGGGTGCATGGCAGCCTTCATGGCGTCCATGGCGATCTGCAGATTTCCATCGGTGCCATTCTTGAAGCCGATCGGAAAGGAGAGGCCGCTGGCCAGTTCCCGGTGGGTCTGGGATTCGGTGGTGCGGGCACCGATAGCGCCCCAGCTGATCATGTCGGCAACATATTCAGGGGTGATCGGATCAAGCATCTCATTGGCAACTGGCACTTCCAGTGCTGTAATGCGGCTTAGCAGACCACGTGCTATGCCTAGCCCTTTAGAGATCAGGTGGGTGCCGTTCATGTCCGGGTCGTTGATCAGTCCTTTCCACCCAACCGTAGTGCGTGGTTTTTCAAAATAGACCCGCATGATCAGCAGGAGCTGATTTTCAACGCGTTTTGACAAGGTTGCAAGGCGTTTGGCATATTCTACCGCTGCTTCGGTATCATGGATCGAACAGGGGCCGACGACCACCATCAGGCGCCGGTCCCGGCGCTGGATGATGTCCTTGATCCGCTCACGGCTTTTGCTGACAAACGCGCGGTCTTCTTCTGACAAAGGAAAAACCTGGCGCAGATCTGCCGGGGCGATTATAGGTGTTATGCCGGTGATTTTTAAATTATTGGTCTTAATCACTGATACGCCTCCCTTATTGATGCTGTAGGTGTTATAGTGTCTTATTAACCGGGTTGTCAATGCTTACCGATATATCAGCAGGTAATATTTCTAAACAACGTAGCGAGGGATAATATGAAGCGGGCGGTATTTCTCGACAGAGACGGCACGATAAATGTTGAAAAGGATTATCTGTTTGAGGTTAAGGATTTTGAGTTTATTCCCGGCGCAACTGAAGCTATCAGGCTGCTGAACGGTGCCGGTTATTTTGTAGTGGTCGTTTCGAACCAGTCCGGTGTTGCGCGCGGGTACTACACCGAGGAGGATGTCGAATTGCTGCATCGCCATATTGCAGACGAGCTTCAAAAATCAGGTGCGCGTGTCGATGCCTGGATGTTCTGTCCGCACCATCCGGATGGCCGCGGCAGCTATTCGCTCCCATGCAGCTGTCGCAAACCACTGCCTGGCATGTTACTGGAGGCGGCCCACCGTCATGACATCGACTTGCGGGGGTCGGTAATGGTCGGAGACAAGTTGGCCGATATAGCTGCCGGAATGTCGGCCGGATGCCGGACGTTCCTTGTACGTACCGGGTACGGTGCCGACCAGGAGAGCCTCGTTTCATCATCGACCGAGGTGTACGATGACCTGTTGGCAGCCGTAAAAACTCTTTTGCAACCACTTCATCCAGTTTGACAGTCTGTCGTCTATCGTGATAATTACCAACACTTACAAATATTTGAATCGAGGTACAAGAAATGACGCAGGGTATTACCAAAGGAATCATCCTGGCCGGCGGGGCCGGCAGCCGGCTATATCCGTTGACGCTCGTAGCCAGCAAACAGCTTCAGCCGGTCTACGACAAGCCGATGATCTATTATCCGCTTGCAACGTTGATGGCGGCCGGCATCCGGAATGTCCTGCTGATTTCAACTCCAGAGGACACTCCACGTTTTGAGGCGCTTCTTGGAGACGGTTCCCGCTGGGGGGTCAGAATAACCTACGAGGTGCAACCGGAGCCGAAAGGGATTGCCCAGGCCTTTCTGGTTGGTGAGGAGTTCGTAAACAAAGATCCGGTCTGCCTGATTCTGGGTGACAACATCTTTTATGGTAAAATGAACCTGGACCGGATTGTTTCAGAATTTCAGAGCGGCGCGCTAATCTTCGGCTATCAGGTCAATGATCCGGAGCGATACGGTGTCGTCGATTTCGACCGTGATGGCAAGGTGCTAAGCATCGAGGAAAAGCCGAAACAGCCCAGGTCCCATTATGCGGTCCCCGGTCTCTATCTGTACGACGGCAGTATTGTAGATGTGGCCAAATCTATCAAGCCGTCGCCACGTGGAGAACTGGAGATTACGGACGTCAACCTTGAGTACATGCGGCGCGGCGAGTTGATGGTCGAACGTCTCGGGCGCGGCATTGCATGGCTTGATACCGGTACACACAAGAGTCTCATGGAGGCCAGTATTTTTATTGAAACCATCGAGTCGCGCCAAGGCCTCAAGATTGCTTGCCTGGAAGAAATTGCTCTGCGACGTGGTTTTATCGACTCTGCCGGGATGATGCAGGTTATCGAGGCAACCCCCAACTCTTCATACAGGGAATACCTTATGCGTGTTTACAACGAGTCGAACCTCTGCGATCTGCGTTGATTTGAAATATGGAATTTTTAAAGAAATACATATTAGTATTGGTAACCGGTATTGGCCTGCTGGCGGCCTTGATACTGTTTTCACTAAATGTGCCGCGTAACCGTGAGGCAAATGTCATCGAACGTGGTGTCATGAACCTTTTTGCTCCTGTTCTTAAGCCAATTGCAAACGTAAGTGGTATGGCCGAAGATATCTGGGAAGGGTACATCAGTCTGGTAAACGTCCACCGCGAGAACACGAGTCTGCATTCCGTGATCAAGGAACTCGGTTCGCGCCTCGCCGCAGGCGATGAGGCGTTGCTCGAAAACCGGCGGCTCAAAAATCTTCTGGATATGAAAGATTCGATAAAGTCACCGACAGTTGGCACGACCGTAGTGGGTGAGGATGTCAGCTCCTGGTTTCGCACTCTGGTGATTGATCGTGGTGCTTCCAGCGGCCTGAAAGTCGGGATGGCTGTAGTTGCTGCCGATGGTGTGGTAGGACAGGTCATGAAAGTTGCGGCTAACACATCCCGGGTCCTTCTGCTCACAGATCATGCAAGCGGAATCGCCGCAACTATCCAGCGTTCGCGTGCACGAGGAGTCGTAAAGGGCAAAGGAGAAGGGTTATGCACGCTGGAGTTCACTACCCGCGAAGAGGATGTTAAGGTTGGTGATCTTGTGGTGACTTCCGGTATTGGCGGAGTTTATCTGAAGGGCTTGCCTATCGGCGAAGTCACAATGGTAAAGCGAGGCCAGTACGGGATATTTCAGACAGTAACTATTCGCCCCAGTGTGAATATCACCCGCCTTGAAGAGGTGCTGGTAGTTTTAAGAGGCGGATATGAATAGGCGCAATGTTTTATTACTGCTTTTCATGGTGATGTTATCAGTTGTACTGCAGGTCGCGGTCTTGCCCGTATATATCGTCAGCTCTTTCAAGCCGGATCTGTTGTTGATAATAGCGGTTTTCCTCGGGCTGAGAGGGTCTTTTGAAAAATGCATTCCGATTGCCTGGTTGCTCGGGTTGGTCAAGGATTCATTCAGTGGTCTCTATCTTGGGCTGAATGCATTTTCATTTCTGTTTATTTTCTTTGCCATAAAAAACACCTCTGATCGTTTATATGCCGACAGTCCGGGATTATTTGTTCTTGCTGTCTGCACGGCAAGTTTGGCCTGCAGTGCGATTGATCTGCTTCTATTGATGATGTTTACCTCTTCCGGGGGTATTTTGTATTCGATATTTGCCGATCTAATACCATATATGCTGATCAATAGTTTTACCGCTTCACTTGTAACGCTTTTTCCATGGTATGCCAGACCGCAGGAAGCACCATGAAAGAACGCCGCTTTGTCCGTGAAGTAATGGAGTCCAAAAGCCGGGTTCTGATGATTTCATTTATTGTCGGCGCCGTTTTTTTTCTTTTGATTCTCCGTTTATGGCATTTGCAGATACTGAATCAAAAGGATTATCGCAGCATGTCGGAGAATAACCGTCTCCGATTTCTGCCTGTGGCGGCCTCTCGCGGCTCCATACTGGATCGGAACGGTAACATGCTGGTAAATAACCGCCCTTCTTTCAGTCTGGCGGTTATTCCTCAGGAGGTTAAGGATGAAGGAGCGCTATTAACTCAATTATCATCTCTCCTGATGCTTGACCGGACTGAAATGTCCGAACGTTGGGAAAAAAGTAAAGGGCGCGCAAAATACTACCCGATCGTGCTGGCTTCCAACATCACGCGTGATCAGGTCGAGATCATTGAGGAGAACCGCTTGATGCTGCCTGGTGTAGAGGTAGAGATAAAGCCGGTTCGAGAATATTCAAGCGGTGTGTTGGCTGCACATCTGCTTGGATATATTGCTGAAATTTCGGAAAACGAATTAAATTCAAAAGGTTTTGAGGAGTACAATCCGGGGGATTACATCGGTAAAACCGGGATTGAAAAGGCTTTGGACAACGAACTGCATGGTAGTGACGGTGGCCGGCAGCTTGAAGTGGACGCCCGCGGCAGAGTTTTGAGGACAATATCCGAAAGCTATCCTACAGTGGGGAACAGCGTAGTTCTGACGATAGATGCAGCATTGCAGAAACAGGCCGAACGATCGTTTGGCGAGCAGGCCGGCGCTGCGGTTGCAATGGATGTCAACAGTGGTGAAATTCTGGCGTTCGTCAGCAATCCAGCCTATGATCCCTCATTGTTCAGCGGAAAACTGCCGGCAGACAAGTGGAAAGAATATCTGGAGGATAAGCGGCATCCGCTCGAGAACAAGGCCCTGACCGGCCAGTACCCTCCAGGTTCGACCTATAAAATTATCACAGCCCTAGCTGGTCTGCATGAACATAAGATAGATGAATCAACCACTATTACCTGCAATGGATCATACGATCTGGGGACATCCACTTTCAAATGCTGGAACAAACGGGGTCATGGCACCACCAACCTGAAAAAGTCACTGCGGGAGTCATGCGATGTCTACTATTACCAGCTTGGAGAAAAGCTGGGGGTCGATAAAATTGCCTCTGCCGCCAAAGCCTTCATGTTGGGAGCACCTATGGGAGTGGAACTTCAGAATGAAAAGGCAGGTCTGATACCGACCGCCGAGTGGAAACAGAAGCGCTACGGTAAACGTTGGTATCATGGTGAAACGCTGCCGGTGGCCATCGGACAGGGCTATGTCCTGATGACTCCGATACAGATGGCCTCAATGATCGCTACAGTAGCCAATGAAGGAACAGTCTTTCGCCCGCATCTTGTTAAGCGCGTAGTTGATGCCGACGGGAAACTGCTCAAGGAGATAAAGCCTGAGATAATTGGAACTGTCGGGTTTTCAAAAGAATCGTTCCGTCTGGTCAAGCAGGGTCTTTTTGCCGTTGTCAATGAGGCCGGCGGCACAGGTGGTATGGCAAGGATATACGACGTAAAAGTGGCAGGCAAGACCGGTACTTCGCAGGTTGTAAAAATGCGGGACAGCAAGAGGAGCACCCCATACCAATTTCGGGATCACGCCCTTTTTGTTGCTTTTGCGCCGTATGACAAACCTGAAATCGCGGTAGCCGTTGTGATAGAGCATGGCGAACATGGCGGGGCGGCAGCGGCTCCGATCGCCGCCAGAATTCTGAGCACGTATTTTGAAGGTAAGAAACCTGTACGAAAAGAGAGCCCTGCTCCCTCAGCCGAGGAAGAGGATGAGTCGGGAGATGAATTGCCAAGGGTCGTGAAAGAACCAAACATCAGCGGAAATGCCGCCAATGATTGATCGCCGGTTATTAACCAACATTGACTGGATTCTGGCCGGACTCGTGGTGACAGTCTGCCTGCTCGGCATTCTCAATATATACAGCGCCACTACGCCCTACAAAATTGTAGGAATAGCCTATTATCTGAAGCAGTTTTACTGGATGCTGGCCGGCATGCTTGTCGCCCTGATTGTTTCAAGTTTTGATTATCATGTTCTCGAAGACTTTTCTTACTGGTTTTATGGTTTTCTGCTTATTCTCCTGCTGGCTGTGCTGGTAATGGGACGTCGCTCAATGGGGGCCACCCGCTGGCTGCATCTCGGACTCTTTAATGTCCAGCCGTCGGAACTTATGAAAATTGTGATCATTATGACTTTTGCCAGATTCTTCAATAATTTCCATTCTGTCGGGGGCCTCACGGTCAAAGATGTGATGATTCCGCTTGGATTGTTGGTAATTCCAACAGCACTGATCATGAAGCAACCTGACCTTGGAACAGCAATTCTGGTAATTCTGATTGCCCTGTCCATGGCTTATTATGTTGGTTTGCGCTGGACAACGATCGTGACTTTTGCCTGTATAACGCTCCCAATGGTATGGATTGGGTGGGCAAAATTTTTGAGGCCGTACCAGAAAAACCGCATCCTCGATTTTCTGAACCCTGAGCGTTCACGTCTGGGGAGTGGCTACCATATCATCCAGAGTAAAATTGCAGTGGGTTCAGGCGGCATTGCCGGCAAGGGTTTCGTTCATGGGACCCAATCGCAGTTGCGATTTCTCCCTGAACAGCATACCGATTTTGCTTTCTCTGTTTTTGCCGAAGAATGGGGTTTTATAGGTTGCCTGGCGCTGATTATTATCTACCTGTCGCTGGTTTTGTGGGGACTTAACATCGCCCGGCGCTGCAACGACCGTTTTGGCGGTCTGTTGGCGGTTGGAGTTACAGCGATGCTGTTCTGGCACATAGTGATCAATATAGGTATGGTGATCGGTATATTCCCGGTAGTCGGAGTACCTCTGCCTTTCTTCTCGTACGGCGGAACCTCAATGATAACCTCCATGCTCGGAATCGGGCTGCTTCAAAATATCAGTATGCGACGTTTCATGTTCTGACTGGTGGACAAAACTCCCATGTTTCCCCTTTACTTTCCAACCATCTTTCTTTATTCTTTACAGTCCGATTTTTTATACAAACGAAGGATTTTATGGATATAAGAAGAATTCGAAATTTCTCCATAATCGCTCATATCGACCACGGTAAGTCCACTTTGGCGGATCGTCTGCTGGAGTACACCGGCGCACTCTCCGACAGGGAGAAGCAGGACCAGTTTCTGGACAAGATGGATCTTGAACGTGAGAGGGGCATCACCATCAAGGCCCAGACGGTTCGGCTCAACTATCGCGCTGATGACGGTAAGGAGTACGTCCTTAATTTGATCGATACACCAGGACACGTGGACTTTACTTACGAGGTTTCGCGCTCTCTTGCCGCCTGCGAGGGTGGGCTCCTGGTAGTGGACGCCTCGCAAGGGGTCGAGGCCCAGACTTTGGCAAATGTGTACCTGGCACTGGACACTAATCTCGAGGTATTTCCGGTTTTGAACAAGATTGACCTGCCGGCAGCAGATCCCGAGCGGGTCAAGCATGAGATTGAGGAAATAATCGGTATCGATGCCCATGATGCGGTGTTGGCCAGCGCCAAGGAGGGTATCGGCACTCATGAAATTCTGGAGCAGATCGTCAAAAAGATCCCGGCTCCAAAGGGTGACTCAACGGCGCCGCTCAAGGCGCTCCTGTTCGATTCCTGGTACGACCAGTATCAAGGGGTCATTATCCTGGTTCGCATTTTCGACGGCACTTTGAAAAAAGGGGACAAGATCCAGCTGGTCTCGACCAACAGTACATACGAAGCGCTCAAGATAGGGGTTTTCTCTCCGGTTATGCTCGAAGTGCCGGAGTTGGCGGCTGGCGAGGTAGGTTTCGTTATCGCCGGCATTAAGGATGTGGCTGACGCCAAGGTTGGCGACACGGTGACATTGCTCAATCGCCGATGCGAGGTGCCGCTTTCCGGGTTCAAGGAAGTCCAGCCGATGGTCTTCTCCGGTCTGTATCCGATCGACACCGCCCAATATGAACAGTTGCGCGATGCGCTGGCCAAACTGAAACTGAATGACTCCTCTTTCTCCTACGACCCGGAAACATCGGTGGCGCTTGGTTTCGGTTTCCGCTGCGGATTTCTCGGCCTGCTGCATATGGAGATAATCCAGGAGCGGCTTGAGCGGGAATTCGCCCTGGAACTGATCACCACGGCGCCGACCGTTGTTTACCGTGTACACAGCGTGACCGGTGAGATGTTCACCATCGAAAGCGCCAATCAACTTCCCGAACAGCAGCATGTGGCTTATCTTGAAGAACCGTTCATTCTGGCGCATATCCATGTTCCGAACGAGTTTGTCGGCGGAGTACTGTCGCTTTGCGAAGACAAGCGCGGCGTGCAGCGCGAAATCAAGTATCTGACCCCTTCCAGGGTCATGATTATATATGAAATGCCTTTGAACGAGATTGTGTTGGATTTCTTCGATCGCCTGAAGTCGATCAGCAGGGGGTATGCTTCGCTCGATTACGAGCATCTGGATTATCGCCGCAGCGAGTTGATCCGTCTTAACGTCATGATTAACGGAGAGGTGGTTGACGCCCTCTCGCTGATAATTCATAAAGATAAGGCATACTTTCGCGGAAGAGACCTTGTCTCCAAGATGAAGGAGCTGATCCCCCGCCAGATGTTTGAAGTTGCTATTCAGGCTGCAATCGGCAACAAGGTTATTGCGCGCGAAACGGTAAAGGCCATGCGAAAAGATGTTCTGGCCAAATGTTACGGTGGTGATATCACCCGCAAACGCAAACTGCTGGAAAAGCAGAAAGAAGGCAAGAAACGGATGAAAAATGTGGGGAATGTTGAACTTCCTCAGGAGGCTTTTCTGGCCATTCTAAAGGTCGATTAACAAAAGGAGCCGGTAAAAATATCGATATATAAAGGGAGTTGCATGCAAGAAAAGACCGAACTTTCCCAAAAAGACGAAACATCACAACCGCAACCGGCATTCAAAAAAAAGAGTTTAATCCGCGAGTACGCCGAGTCGATCGCAATTGCCATATTACTGGCGTTAATCATCCGCACTTTCCTGGTACAGGCCTTCAAGATACCGTCCGGGTCAATGGAGGATACCCTTGTTATCGGCGATCATCTGTTGGTCAGCAAGTTTATCTATGGGACCAAGATTCCGTTCGTAGACAAACGTGTCCTCGCGCTTCGCGATCCACGTCGGGGCGACGTGATCGTTTTCGAGTACCCGGAAGACCCCAGCAAGGATTTCATCAAACGGGTGATTGGTACGCCGGGCGATGTTGTGGAGGGGAGGGAAAAGAAGCTGTTCGTTAACGGCATACTCTATCAAAACCCGCATGAAGTACATAAAGAGAAGGAGATAATCCCGAAGGAGATGAATCCGCGCGACACTTTCGGGCCGATCACAGTACCGGAGAACTCCTATTTTGTGATGGGTGACAATCGGGACCGCTCTTACGACAGCCGATTCTGGAAGTTTGTCAGGCGAGATCAGATCAAGGGGCTGGCATTCATCAAATACTGGTCCTGGGATCGGGAGAAGTTCAGGCCTCGTTTCGGCAGCATTGGGAATCTTATAAACTGACACCATTTCTCTCACAAAGGCACAAAGCAGACAAAGAAGAACTCCAGGTTTTTCAGTGCACTTTGAGCCTTGGTGAGCTTTGTGAGAAAACGTTATTTAATAAACCTGGAGGTACTTATATGGATACACTTGGAAACTGGAAACGGACACATTACTGTGGCGACCTGCTGGCCGCCGACATCGGCAGAGAAGTAATTCTTATGGGATGGGCGCTGCGCCGCCGCGATCATGGCGGCCTGATCTTTATCGACCTGCGTGACCGGGAGGGAATTGCACAGATAGTCTTTGACCCGGAGGTCAATGCTTCGGCCCATAACGTGGCGGAAACGGTAAGAAGCGAATTTGTGCTTGCGGTCAGGGGCAAGGTTATCCCGCGTCCTGAGGGAACAGTAAACCCGAACATGAAGACCGGTGAGGTAGAGATTCAGGTTATCGAGTGCAAACTGCTCAATCGCTCCAAGCCTCTCCCTTTCATGCTTGACGAGCATAGTGAGATCAACGAGAACATCCGTCTCAAGTACCGTTATCTGGACCTGCGCCGCCCTCAACTGCAGTACAACCTGATACTGCGCCACCAGGTAGCCCAACTGACCCGTTCCTACCTGACCGATAACGGTTTCATAGAACTGGAGACCCCTTTTCTGACAAAATCAACCCCTGAGGGGGCGCGCGACTTTCTGGTGCCGTCCCGTATCAACCAGGGGCATTTTTATGCTCTGCCGCAGTCGCCGCAGATATTCAAACAGATCCTGATGATTTCCGGATTCGACCGATATTTTCAGGTTGTGCGCTGCTTCCGTGATGAAGACCTGCGGGCCGACCGACAGCCTGAGTTTACACAGATAGACTGTGAGATGTCTTTCATCGACCGTGAGGATATCATCACGGTCATGGAGGGGTTGATAGCTCGCGTCTTCACTGAAGCCAAGGATGTTGAGGTGCCGCTGCCGATGGAGCGAATAACCTACGCCGAGGCCATCCGTCGTTTCGGGGTGGACAACCCGGACATGCGTTTCGGCATGGAGTTGTGCGATCTTACCGATCTGGTCAAAGTCTCCGGTTTCAAGGTGTTTGCAGATGTGGCCGCCAAAGGGGGCATCATCAAAGGTCTTAACGCCAAAGGATGTGCCACTTTCTCCCGCAAGGAGATCGATGATCTGACCGATTTCGTCAAGATTTACGGCGCCAAGGGGTTGGCATATGTCAAGATTGAAAATGGAGAATGGCACTCACCGATTGCCAAGTTTTTCACTCCTGAAGAAATTGCAGCGATGAATCAAAGCTTTGGTGCGGAAGAAGGAGATCTGCTCTTCTTTGTGGCTGACAAGCCCAAAGTCGTAAATGACTCGCTCGGCAAGCTTCGAAACAATCTGGCAAACATCCTCAAGATGACAAGCAAAGACGTTTATAGATTCGTCTGGGTGACCGACTTTCCGCTTCTGGAGTGGGACGAAGATGAAAAACGATGGGCCGCTGTACACCACCCTTTCACCGCACCAATGGATGAAGATCTGGAATTTGTTGAATCTGATCCGGGGCGATGCCGTGCGAAGGCCTATGACCTGGTGCTGAATGGCAACGAAATTGGAGGCGGATCGATCAGGATCCATCAGGAGCAGGTTCAGTCACTGATGTTCAAGCTGTTGGGAATGTCTGTGGAGGATGCCCGCGTCAAATTTGGTTTCCTGCTGGATGCGCTTGAATTCGGCACTCCTCCGCATGGTGGCATCGCGTTCGGAATGGACCGCCTGATCATGTTGCTGACCGGTAGCGACTCCATCCGCGACGTAATTGCCTTTCCAAAGACCCAGAAAGGTACCTGCATGATGTCGGAAGCCCCTTCACCGGTCGATGGGAAGCAACTCAGGGAGTTGGGCATCCGTCTGGCCGAAAAACAGGGGTAATCTGACAAATATGCCCCGCCTTGCTGCGTGCATAGTACTTTTCTGCCTCCTTCAACTGGCAGGCTGTTCAACTACGGCGCCGACCTGGCGTAATAAGGCGGCTCATCTGGTCGAGGAGCTTGGACGTCAGGACGCCATCAGGTTGTTTCCAGAGGAATATCGTAACCTTAGGGAGACATTTGAACATGGTGAAGCGGTCTTTCATGTCCGGGAAGACGACATTCAGGCCGACACATATTATCAGCTGGCATTTCAAAAAGCCATGATACTACGGTATGAACTACGCCTCGTCAAACAGCGATTGGCTGAAGAGGAACGGCAGCGCGCAACCGTCTTAACTCAGAAAGCTGAAGATGACAGGCTGATGCGTGAGGCGGCAGAGGCTGAACTTCGCCTCCTTGAGCAGGAGAAGATCAACTCTTTGGGACCGGAGAAGGCGACAAAGTCCACTCATATCATTAAAGAACCGGGGCAGCAGCTTACACCCTCCTACACGGTGCGACGGGGTGAAACCTTGCCACAGATTGCGGGTCGCCCTGAAATTTATAACGATTCTTCGCTCTGGCCCATCATTTACCGTTCCAATCGCGACCAGATCAGTGATCCAAAACGACTCTGGCCGGGACAGGTGCTTGTTATACCACGTCATTTCAGCCGGGACGATGCAATTGGGGCCAGACGATATTCCGGTAAAAAGTGATTGATCTGATTACTCGGCCCGTTGCCTCAAACCCTCTGTACTTAAGATGTTTTTTCTTGACACTCCATGGGGTTTTGTATACTGTATACAGGATTTTTACTCAGGCTATTAATTCTCGTAACAACTTGTAGTTGTACGAAAAATAAGGAGAGAACATGACAACAGAAACTGCAAAGATTATTTGGTCAAAAATTGACGAGGCTCCCGCATTGGCAACGTACTCCTTACTTCCAATCGTCAACGCATTCACAAAGGCGGCCGGCGTCGTAGTAGAAACAAGAGATATCTCCGTCGCCGGCAGAATAATCGCAAATTTTTCTGACTATTTGACAGAGAGCCAGAGGATGTCTGATTATTTGGCCGAATTGGGTGAGCTTACACAGAAGCCGGAAGCCAACATCATCAAGTTGCCCAATGTCAGTGCTTCAATCCCGCAGTTAAAAGCCGCTATCAAGGAGTTGCAGGAGCATGGCTATAAACTCCCGGACTACCCCGAAGAGCCAAAAACCGATGCAGAAAAAGCGCTTCACGCCAGATATGCCAAGTGCCTGGGAAGTGCCGTAAACCCGGTATTGAGAGAAGGAAACTCCGATAGAAGGTCGGCTGCGGCGGTCAAGCAGTATGCAAAAAAACATCCGGTTAAGATGGGCGCATGGAGTCCGGAATCAAAGACTCACGTGTCTCATATGACGGATGGGGATTTCTACCATCATGAAAAATCCATCACGATGAAAAAGGGTGGAAATGTAAAGATAGAGTTGGTTGGTAAAGACGGAAAGGTCACAGTACTTAAAGAAAAGTTGTCTCTTCAGGAAGGCGAAGTTCTTGACGGCACATATATGAGCTGTCGCGCTCTGCGCAAATTCATTGAAGAGCAGATAGAAGACGCAAAGAATAAGGGTGTGTTGTTCTCCGTTCACCTCAAAGCCACCATGATGAAGATATCCGATCCGATAATGTTCGGCCATTTCGTTTCCGTCTTCTATAAAGACCTTTTCGAAAAACACGCCGCTACTTTTAAAGAGTTGGGTGTCAATCCGGATCTTGGCATGGGCGACCTTTATGTAAAAATCAAGAAATTGCCGGAAGACAAACAGGCCGAGATAGAAGCTGATATACAGGCAGTTTACAAGAAAAGACCCGAGCTGGCGATGGTGGATTCAGAGAAAGGAATCACAAATCTGCATGCAAGCAACGACATCATTATAGATGCCTCCATGCCGGTTGTTATTCGTGACTCAGGCGGGATGTGGGGCACGGACGGAAAGCTTCACGATGTAAAGTGCGTGATACCTGACACATGCTATTCGGAATGGTATCAGGAGTGCATAGATTTTTGCAAGAAGAACGGTCAATTCGACCCTACGACGATGGGTTGTGTGTCAAACGTGGGTCTGATGGCGCAGAAGGCTGAAGAGTACGGGTCACACGACAAGACTTTCAAGGTTCCTGCCGATGGGACAGTGCGTGTTGTTGACGAGTCGGGTGCGGTGTTGTTCCAGCACGAAGTGGAAGCGGGAGATATCTGGCGCGGCTGTCAGGCAAAGGATTTGCCGATCCGGGACTGGGTAAAACTGGCGGTAAACAGGGCGAAGGCATCGGGAGCACCGGCTGTTTTCTGGTTGGACAAAAACCGGGCCCATGATGCCCAGATGATCGAAAAAGTGAATCTCTATCTGAAAGATCATGATACCAAGGGGTTGGATATACGCATCATGCCCCCGGTGGAAGCGATGCAGTTTGCTATGCAACGGGCAAAAGACGGTAAAGATACGATTACAGTATCAGGAAATGCCTTGAGGGATTATCTGACCGACCTGTTTCCGATTCTTGAATTGGGTACCAGTTCAAAAATGCTGTCGATCGTACCGCTTTTGGCCGGCGGCGGTCTGTTCGAGACAGGAGCTGGCGGTTCGGCGCCCAAGCATGTTCAACAGTTTGTAAAGGAAGGATACCTGAGATGGGATTCACTGGGCGAGTTCCTGGCGCTGGCGGAATCGTTGAGACATCTGTCCAGCACCTTCAAGAATGATAAGGCTCAACTTCTGGCGGATACGCTCGATCAGGCAAACGCCAAATTCCTGGATAACAACAGGAACCCGGCACGTAAGGTTGGTCAGATTGACAACAGGGGCAGTCATTTCTACCTCGCAATGTACTGGGCGGAAGCTTTGGC
>JAQTRC010000119.1 GCA_028712665.1 Desulfuromonadaceae bacterium | reverse complement strand
TGAAATGATTGTTTCAGTGCAAAACTCTGTAACAGATCTGTTAGGAGAACTTTGATGAGCATTACAATGTATCTTCTGGTTTTTAGCGTCGGACTTATTGCCGGTTTGACAATTTGCTCCATCGTCCGGATGATGAATTCTGCAGAAAATATGCGGTTTATAGATGCTCTGTGGCGATTGCTCAGCACCCCTTTATCCTTGGGGTGGATCTTCCACAGGCGCCCCGAAACCGGGACTCAGCCACCGGAGAGCAATGAAGAGGGGATGCATAAAATAGATGCCCGTGAACAGCATATCAGCAATACCTCCCAGACTATCAGAAGCATACTGCTCATTCTGGCAGCAAATATTCAGAGGACGGACAGGGCGGCTAGCGAATCATCTCAGATGCTCGGCGATGTCAGGAGCGTCATCGACAAGATGGAGCTTCCGGATGATCTGAAAGAGGCCCATACCCTTTTGATGAAGGAGATTGACCGGGTTATTTCCAGTAATTCAAACCTCAAGGGGGAATTGGCCGAATCGCAGGAGATCCTGGCCGACCAGCGGCGTCAGATAGAGGATCTGCGGACTGCGGTGAGAATCGATGCCCTTACTCAACTTGCAAACAGGGCCTATTTCGATGAAAAATTAAGCGAGACGATCAGGTTGCACCACCGTTATGGAGAACCTTTCACGATCATGATGATCGATCTCGACAACTTCAAGGCTATCAATGACACTTACGGGCATCAGGCGGGCGACCGGATCTTGAAGGGGGTTGCCTTGAAGATCAAGGCATCTTTGCGGGGAAGTGATTTCCTCGCCAGATTCGGCGGCGACGAGTATGCATTGATTCTGGTCAAGACCGACGCCGAAGCGGCTACCGAAGTGGCCTGGAAACTCTGCGACGAAGTGCGTGCGAGCCGCTTTGTGCTGGACGATACCACGCTTTCAATGACCATTTCCATCGGGGTTGCCGAGGCTCACGGAGACGATACGGATGAAACCATCTTGAAGCGTGCCGATCAGGCGCTGTACCGTGTCAAGGAGAGTGGGCGCAACGGCGTCTTTGTGGCTGATAAACCGCGATGATAAGGGACGTTTAGCAAGACAGCGCTTTTATCTGTAATTGGAATTACTCAGCCGTTCAGCTCTGTTATCCGCATCCTTGCCTCATCAGTCAGAAATTCCCACAAACCGAGTCCATGAAGGGTAGCCGGGGTCGGGATACCGGAGTCGTTCCAGCCTCGTTCCTCGTAGTAAACCTCAACCAGTTTTTTCAGGTTGCCCCTCCTCTCATCCATCAGAAGCAAACGCTTTTCAGAGGTCGGCATTGCCTCTATCTCGTCCAGCGGCCTTGACAGGATTCTGCTCAACTCACCGTCGTTGTACCCGGCCTCGCTTTCGTAGAGCCGATCCTCGGTAGGGCCGATAGCGCGCTCCGGGATCCAGTCCTTCTCTGCGGTTTGACCTCCAAAGCGAAGAACATTCAATACCCGCTGAAGATTGATGTCGCGGTCTGTATGGGCAAAAATTTCCTGCCAGGTCAGATCGTCGCCAAGCACTGCGTTGTAAAAATCGGCATAGATCTCCTGTGAGGCGGGGTTGATGTAGATATCGGCGCCGACCCGATTAGTCGATTCAGGATTGAAAACATCTACCCAAGGGAGTTTGCAGAGTCCCATATTATCGTTGCCCAGACGCACTCTGGGGTAGGTCATAAGCGCTTTCGCCTTCTCCTCGAAAGTCGGAAAAGCCCCCAGCAGATCGGCCTTGATCAGCCAGGCTGCGGCGTGGTGGGCCCCGATGTCGCTGGCGGCGGCATAGGAACCCTGCATCGAGAGTGAACGGTGGGTCCGGTAGAGCGAGAAGGGCAACCCCTTGGTCTGCATTGCGAATCGATCCAGTTCCGGCCTGATGTCAACAGTTGCCCTTATCATATATAACTCAGCAACCAGGGCAACCAGCGCCAGCATCCCCTTGCCGGCTGTGCGTGCAAGTTCCCCCTCCCCCAGCGCGATGCGGTGCAGGAAAGTCATGGCCGCCTCTTCGTTGCCAAATGTCAGCTCCAGGCCGTCCGCCTCCGCACTGTTCAGATATCCCCGCTGGAAACACTCCATCAGGAACGCGATCAAAACACAGGAGGTGATGGTGTCGATGCCGTAGTTATCGCAGTGCCAGTTCGCCTCCATGATGAACTTCGGGTTCCATATGCCGATATTGGAACCGAATCCGGCTGCAGTTTCGTATTCCGGGCCGTCAACCCAAACCTTTTGCCCGGCATGGTTGCCGGTAGTAAGGGTCACCCAGCCCCCCTTGGTGCACATCAGGTTGCAGCCGGGGAAACAGCCGTCCATGCCGCGATGCTCAAACAGATTTTCAGCGTAGAATTTTCCCGATATCCGGTCTGCCCGCGAATCGGAACCGGCCTGGTAGTTGTTGACCGGCAGCGATTGATATTCGTGCTTGTTCATGAACGGAATCAGCCCGGCGCTCCCTTTGCGGTACATTTTCAGAGAGTGCGGATCGACCTCCTTGACTACCTTGTGCAGTCTGGCGCCTGCCTGTTTGGCTCCCTCCCAGTCGGCGGCGCCGTAGGGGTTGTCGCCGTGCGGATGGGTGGCCAGCACCACGATGGCGTGGATGTTTTTTTGTATCATTACTGTGCCGAGACCGGTTCTGCCGGCCTGTTTTGTTCGCCAGACCCCCCTGGAGCCATCCTGCGCCGGCTTGGTGACATCGAAATAATGACTGTTTATGCAGCCGAAACTGGTCGTAGCCGCTCCCCTGCCGGTGGTCATGAAGGCCATGTTGCGTTTGTCATGACCGGCTGCCGTGAAGCGTTCGACGATTTCATGTTCAAGATCGAAAACCTGATCGGTGGAGGTAATGTCAATCACCGTCACCTCATTTTTGAAACCATCAATGACAATCATGACGTCGGTGTCGGCCCGGCCGGTAATCTGCAAGGCATCAAAACCGGCATATTTGAGGTAGGCGCCGAAATACCCGCCGAAATTGGAAACCCCGGCGATGCCGGTCAGCGGAGAGAGCGAGATGGCCATCGCCTTGGCCGTACCTGGAAACTGCGGAATCCCGCCCAATGGGCCGTTCGCAAAAATCAGCGGATTTTCCGGATCGCCTGGCTCCGTACAGGCGGTTGTAGCCTGGTGCAGCAGGTAGAGTCCAAGACCTCGGCCGCCAAGAAAATAGCTCTTTATCTTCGGGTCCAGGGGAGGGGTCTCAATCAAACGGCTGGTGACATCTACGGTCAGAATCTGGTTGGCATATCCGTTTTGGAGTTTTGCTCTGCTGTAATTCATTTAAATCCCTTCGTTGTGACTCTCAGGTAGCATTATTCGCCGTACAAAAGTTTGATCGGCGCATTGCGGCAAGGTATAAAACTTTACAGAAATGACACAAGGGGCACCTCCTTGTCAAGAAACTGTCGCTAATTGTTAAACGCAAATTTTTTGACTTTCGCCTCACTCCTATGCTACAAATACCCTCTTTTAACGATCAAAAACCTGCATTTCTATACGGAGGCTTCATCCATGAATCACTTTCAGTACAAAGGGAGCGAACTCCACGCCGAGGATGTCGCCATCAAGGATATCGCGGACCAGGTAGGCACGCCGTTCTACGCATACTCCCATGCCACTCTGACGCGTCATTTCAAGGCCTTTGACGACTCTTTCGCCGGCGTGCCTCACACCATATGCTACTCGGTGAAGGCAAACTCAACACAGTCTGTGCTTAAAACCTTCATCAATCTTGGCGGCGGTGCGGATATAGTCTCCGGCGGCGAGCTGTTCCGCGCTTTGAGGGCCGGTGTCGATCCGAAAAAGGTCGTCTATTCCGGCGTCGGCAAAAAGGACGACGAGATCGAATTTGCCCTTAATACCGGTATCCTGATGTTCAATGTCGAGTCCGAGCAGGAACTGACGCGCATCAGCGAAATCGCATCCCGTATGGGCAAAAAGGCCGGCATCGCCATTCGCGTCAACCCTGACGTCGATCCCGGTACCCACCCCTACATCACCACCGGTCTCAAGAACGCCAAGTTCGGCATAACCATCGAACGTGCGATGTCCGAGTACGCCCGCGCAGCGACCCTCCCGGGCATTGATGTGATCGGCATCGACATGCATATCGGAAGTCAGTTGACCAAGGTGAACCCATTCGTAGATTCGATCGAAAAATTGAAGATCATGATCGGCAAGCTGCGTGATCAGGGGATCAATCTGCAGTACTTCGACTGCGGCGGCGGTCTTGGCATTCAGTACAACGACGAGGAGCCCCCCCTGCCGGCCGACTACGGCAAGGAGATCGTGGCCGCGACAAAAGAGCTGGGGATGCACCTGATATTCGAACCGGGGCGCAATCTGGTCGGCAATGCAGGTATCCTGGTGGCCAGGTGTCTCTACACCAAGGCTCGCGACGAGAAGAACTTCATCATGATCGACGCCGGCATGAATGACCTGGCCCGCCCGGCCCTGTACGGCTCATTCCACGGGGTGAAACCGGTTGTAATAAATCAGAGCGGCAGAATCGTAGCCGATATTGTCGGTCCGATCTGCGAGTCCGGCGACTTCCTTGTGAAAGAGCGTGAAGTGCCGATGTTCAAACAGGATGACCTGTTGGCCTTCATGTCGGCCGGAGCTTACGGCTTTGCCATGAGCAGCAGCTACAACAGCCGTCCCCGCGTGGCAGAGGTGATGGTTAAAGGTGATAAATTCGAGGTTATCCGCGAGCGTGAAACGATCGAAGATCTTATCAAGGGCGAAAAAATAGCATCTTTCCTGTAAATTTCAGATACGGAGGTAATTGGGCATGTTTAAAGGAAGCATAGTAGCCATCGTGACACCGTTTAATAACGGAGCGGTCGATGAGAAGAAGCTGCGCGAACTGGTGGATTTCCAGATCGATAATGGTACCGATGCCATCGTTGCATGCGGCACAACCGGCGAGGCGTCCACTCTTGATTACGAAGAGCATATGGATGTTATCCGTATCGTCTTCGAGCAGGCCAAGGGGCGTGTTCCGGTCATCGCCGGAACCGGTTCCAACTCGACCGCCGAAGCCATAGAGCTGTCGCAGAAAGCCAGGGAACTGGGCGTGGCGGGCGTGCTGCTGGTAACCCCCTATTACAACAAGCCTACCCAGGAAGGGCTCTATCTCCACTACAGAGCCATTGCCGATGCCGTCGAGATCCCCCAGATCCTCTACAACGTTCCAGGGCGCACCGGTGTCAACCTGTTGCCGGAGACCGTGGCCCGTCTGGCCCCGCACAAGAACATCGTGGCCATCAAGGAAGCTACCGGTTCGCTTCAGCAGGCGTCCGAAGTAATGGCGCTCTGCGGCAACCAGATCGATGTCTTCTCCGGCGACGACTTCATCACCTTCCCGATGATGGCCTGCGGCGCTGTGGGTGTTATCTCCGTTCTGGCCAACATCATGCCGAAGACCGTTGGCGACCTGACCGACGCCTTCTTTGCCGGCGACCTGGCCAAGGCGCGCCAGCTCCACCTTGATACGCTGAAGATCGGCAACGCCATGTTCATCGAGAGCAACCCGATCCCGGTCAAGACAGCCCTCGGTCTGATGGGCAAGTGCTCCGACGAGGTCCGGTTGCCGCTCTGCCCGATGGGGGAGGCCAATAAGGCGAAGCTAACGGCAATAATGAAAGAGTACAAGCTGATTTAAATTCAGGCTGAAGACCGAAGGTTGAAGGCTGAAGGAAACTGAAAACTATTGAGGCGTTTGTTGAATCTGAAGGATTATCCCTTCAGCCTTCAACCTTCAGCCTATCGAGGTTTACCATGATCAAGATAGCCGTTTGCGGTGCTGCCGGACGTATGGGACAGCGCATCATAAACTCCGTGATAGAGGCCGAGGGGGTGCAACTCTCCGGCGCTCTGGAACGTCCCGGTCATCCGCTGGCCGGGCAGGATGCCGGGCTGGCTGCAGGTTGCGGCGCGTTGGGAGTGAATATCTCCGATGACCTGAACGAAGTGGTTGCCGGATGTGATGTGCTGATCGATTTCACTTCTCCCAAAGTCTCTTTGAAGAATCTGGAAGTCTGCGCTCTCAAGGGTAAGTCCATCGTGATCGGCTCAACAGGCTTCACCCCCGAGGAGCGCGCCCTGGCCGCCGAGCTGGCAAGAGATATCCCTGCTGTGCTGGCTCCCAACATGTCGGTTGGCGTAAACGTCTGCTTCAAGATCCTTAAGGATGTGGCGAAGACTCTGGGCGATGATTTCGATGTAGAAATAGTCGAACTCCACCACAAGCTGAAGAAGGACGCACCATCGGGCACCGCCGTCCGGATGGGTGAAGTGGTTGCCGAGGCGTTGGGGCGCGATTACAACAAAGTTGCCAACTGCCACCGCGAGGGGATCATAGGCGAGCGTCCGCAAGAAGAGATCGGGATGCAGACCGTGCGCGGCGGCGACATCATCGGAGAGCATACGGTCTATTTCATCGGCATGGGGGAGCGGATCGAAATCTCGCACCGTGCGATGACCAGAGACATGTTTTCACGAGGATCTGTCAGGGCCGCGAAATGGGTCGTTGGGAAGGCGCCTGGGCTGTACGACATGCAGGATGTCCTCGGCCTTAAGTAAACGGTCCTTTTTCGCCCTGGCGGCGTAAGTCTTCAGGACCGGTTGTGCGGCGTAGCGCTGCTACACCTCCGCCCGGTCCCTCGACAGCCTTGCCAGGACAAAAAAATCCTCGTTTACTGGAGAACCCAATTCAAAATCAGATTTGCCGCGTAATGCGGCATTTCCTTTATACGAATACGAAACTGGAGGTTTCACCGAAGATGGCAAAAATCAACGACAACTATTTGAAGCTTAAGGCCGGCTACCTGTTCCCCGAGATAGGCCGCCGCGTGCGCGCCTTTGCCGAGGCAAACCCGGCAGCCAAGGTGATCCGCCTCGGGATCGGCGATGTTACCCGCCCACTCCCCCCGACCGTGCTGAAGGCTTTCCACGCCGCCGTGGACGATCTCGGCACTATCGAAAACTTCGCCGGTTACGGTCCGGAGCAGGGGTATGACTGGCTGATCAACGCCATTATCGAGAAATCGTACAAGCCGCTTGGCGTCAGCCTAAAAACGGAGGAGATGTTCATCTCCGACGGCTCCAAGTGTGACTGCGCCAACATACTGGACATATTCGCGATGGACAACATCGTTGCCATCGGCGACCCGGTCTACCCGGTCTACAACGACACCAACGTCATGATCGGCCGCACCGGCGAGGCGGATGAGAAGGGGTACTACCAGAACATCGTCTACCTCCCCTGCAACGAGGCCAACGGCTTCATCCCGGCGCTCCCCACCGGCAAGGTTGACATTATCTATCTATGCTTCCCGAACAACCCGACCGGCGTGGTGGCATCCAGGGCCGAGCTGAAGAAATGGGTCGATTACGCAAACGCCAACGACGCGGTGATCTTCTTCGACGCCGCGTACGAAGCCTTTATCACCAACCCGGATATCCCGCACTCCATCTACGAGATCGAAGGGGCGAAGAAGTGCGCGATCGAATTCCGCTCCTTCTCCAAGACCGCCGGTTTTACCGGCGTCCGCTGCGGCCTGGTGGTCGTGCCGGAAGAGGTGATGGGCACCACCAGCACCGGCGAACGTTACAGCTTCAACAAACTCTGGCTCCGCCGCACCACAACCAAGTTCAACGGCGCCTCCTACCCGGTACAGAAGGCCGCCGCCGCGGTCTACTCCGACGAAGGGTGGAAGCAGACCAAAGAGATCATCGACTATTACATGGAGAATGCCCGCATCATCCGTGAAGGTCTAACGGAAGTAGGCGTGAAGATCTACGGCGGCGTGGATGCCCCGTACATCTGGCTCAAGACTCCAGGCAACCTGACCAGTTGGGAGTTCTTCGACAAGCTCCTGAACGAATGCAACGTGGTCGGGACGCCGGGGAGCGGTTTCGGACCGAGCGGGGAAGGGTACTTCCGGTTGTCGGCCTTCGGCCATCGCGAGAATGTGATTGAGGCGGTGGAGAGGATAAAGAAGAATTTGAAGTAGATAAAAAGGGCGCCCGTTACGGCGCCCTTTCTGTTTCTGATTATAACTGTTGCCAATTTTGTAAGTGATGGTATAGTATGCCATATGGCTGCAATACTCCTTTATCGTTCCCGTTTCATGTATGCGGATGGCGCTCTTCGTGAGATGGTTCTGTGGCAGGTGCCGCGCACGGACCATCATCCAAGCGGCCTGAAATACCGGCTTTACTATGGGGACGTCGAGGGAAATTGCCTGGTGCGGTACGACAACGAACGGAGCAAGGGAGACCATCGGCACGGAATTCACGGAGAAACGCCCTATTGTTTCCGTGATGTCGAGATCCTTGTGGCGGACTTTCTCGCGGACATAAGGCGAATTCGGGGAGAATAGGAATGGACAGAAATATCAGGGTCGAACTCAGGGAGGCGGAGGAATCCGCCCAGGAATTTGTCAAGGCCTGGCGGCGGGCCGAGGCCGGCGAACCGGTCGAGGAACCGGTC
>JAQTRC010000025.1 GCA_028712665.1 Desulfuromonadaceae bacterium | reverse complement strand
AGGCGGAAGAGAAAATCCACCAGCCGAACAGGAATGCTGATTTCTTGTGATGCAGTTCAACGAACTTGGGGTTCTTGGCAATTGCTTTCCAATCGTACTCTGTTTCTGCCATTGTTTAACTCCTTTCACTTAAAATGGTTGATTCATACTGACGCAATTCCTTCTCTCTCGTTTATCATCTCCTTTCGTGTAATGGACTGCAACCTATCAGGCATGTAACTTGGCATAACCGAACTTCAAGGATAGTTCCTCAGACCCTTCCAGCATGGAGGGTATAATCTCCCGCTCCAGCCGGTCCTGCAGCATTCGGAAAGAGGGGGCCAGAAGGGTAAGAGCTCCTACTACTATGCCCGCGTAATCCTTTATAGCAACGGCGACGGAGCAGATACCTTCGCCCAAACCGCCGTTATCAACCGCCACTCCACATTGGCGAATATCGTCCAGCTCAGATTCCAGTTGCTTTATGTCGACGATCCCCGCCTTGGAAGCGCGGCGCTTGCCGAATTTCTCCAGGACGTCGGCTGAACTCATCGCCTTGATGACCTTGCCTGCGGCATTTGTAAAAAAGGGGAAGCGTTTCCCAACGAAAGGGACAGCCTTGATCTGCTGAAACGAATCAACCATGTCAAGAAAGAGCACTTCGTCGTTGTTTAATATGGTAATGTAAACCGCTTCGTCATGCTTTCTGGCCAACTCTTCCATGATAGGCTGCGCCATCTTGATGATGCTGGCGCTCTGGAGGATATGCTGCGCCATCCCGAATGCGCTGAAACCAAGACGATATATGCCTGTCGTCTCCTCGTGTTCGACAAGCCCCTTTTCCCTGAGTGTCGCAAGAATCCGAAACAGTTTGTTGTCGCTGATCTTGAGTTTCTTGGCCAGAACCGTTGCTGTTGGATTTGTATTTTCAGCTGCCAGAGCTTCCAGCAGGTCGAACGCATTAACTATGGCTTGCACAGAGTATGTGGAGCGTGGTCTGTTCATGGCAATCCTCACTTATTCAGAGTAGGGCGTTTCGATTTATAAACGCCTGGATGTAATTTTGGTGAAATATGGTACATTGTTTTATAAACTGTCAATACAAAAAAAATTGACATTATATATATTGAATAAAAGTTGTGATATCAATATGTTATGTTATGTATGCCAAGTTGATTACTTGCCTTTGCAATCATTGCGCATGCAATGAATATTGATCTTAAATAAATGCGCCACAATCATCTGAAACTGATGAATCAACACACTGAATAGCCATTAAATCAGGGTTACGCGAACCGGTTCACGGCTCTGAACTGTTTCCCGCACAATTCCGGTAAGTCATCATCAATCCGAAGGTCAATTCCTTAAAATACGTGATGTAACGGGTTGTTAGCACTTTGTGTGCAAGCAATCGGTCTTTACGACTTCTTTATCTTTATTTGAGTTTTTTTTACTCCCCTTTTCAGTTCGAAATGGATACAGTGAAGCCTCTTGTACAAAGATAATTCTGCCGAAGGATATGCAATCGGGATAAGGATTCCGGCCTGAAACTTGATGTGCAGGCAATTATAAAGAGATTTTTAGAAGGCTGACACCTTGCAGGTATGGATTAGAGCGTATAGGCGGTCAGAGGAGATCGGATGCCTCGTTTAAGCACCCTGTACCGTATGGTACGTCCATCCGGTGTTTACGGTTACATCGTCGGTTTGTCGCTGGTGGCTGGGGCAACTCTGGTATGTGAGGTACTGCGGCACTTTCTGCTGCCGATAAATCTTCTGATGATCTATCTGCTGACAGTCGTTCTGGTGGCGCTCAATACAGGACTGAAACCGGCCATAGCGGCAGTGGCCCTCGCTGGGTTCATTTACAATTACCTGTACACTCCTCCACGTTTTGTCTTTGACTTTTTCGATAAGGAATACCTGGTAACTTTCTTCGGGCTCTTCATAACCGGGGCTGTTATCAGTTCGCTCGTTAACAAGGCAAGCGAACGGGCCGAAATACTCCGGGTTCGTGAAGCGGAAACAGCCTGTCTCTACCACTTGAGCCGTGAACTCGCAGTTGCCGCCGACGCGGCATCCATTCTCCGTACAGTAGTCGATAACGTTGAAGAGAGTATACAAGCGCAGATTGCCCTGTTTCTTCCGAATGGAGAACAGCTTGAAATGGTCGCCGCGAGCAGGGAACTCACCATTGACCTGCAAGAGCTGGATCTTCCGGTTTGGGCTTTTCATCACAGCCTGGTCGCCGGTCATGGCACCGGCTTGCACGAAACGGCTAAACTGGTCTATTTCCCGCTCAAGACACTGTCAAAAAACATTGGTGTCATGGCAATAAATCTTGCCGAAGATTCAGACTTTTCATTCGATCAAATGTTTCGGTTGCTTGAAGCTTTTGCCGCGCAAACGGCCATGGCTCTTGAACGCGTCAACTTATCGCACCAGGCTGAACAGGCGAAAATCTCACTTGCCCAACAAAAATTGGAGCGCGCGCTTCTTAACTCGGTCTCTCATGACCTTCGATCCCCTTTGGCGACAATCACAGGGGTTTTGACCAGTATTCTTGAGCAGGGTGACAATCTGACCGAGCAGGTACGGAGAGAGCTTCTTGAAAATGCAAGAGAAGAAGCTGCCCGTCTCAACCGTTTTGTTGGTAATCTGCTTGATATTTCGCGTCTGGAAGCCAGAGGCGCCATACTGAAAAAGGAACCCTGTGATGTGCAGGACTTGATAGGTTGCGCACTTGCAGCGACTGAACGGCAAATGCAGGGAAGAACTGTCGGTGTCAATCTCGTGAAGGATCTCCCCATGGTAGCAATGGACATGGTGTTGATGAATCATGTGTTAATTAATCTCCTCGACAACGCATTGAAATATTCTTTACCCGATGGCGTGGTTGATATATCAGCCCGATGCAATGATGAGAAACTCATACTCCAAGTGGCCGATACCGGCCCCGGAGTTCCTGTGGACGAACTGAAAAGAATCTTTGAAAAGTTTTACCGGATTCCGGTCCCTGAAAGTATCAAAGGCACGGGATTGGGGCTTTCCATCTGCAATGGAATAGTTGAGGCGCACGGAGGAAAGATCTGGGCCGACAATCGTCCCGGCGGAGGATTTGTGGTTACGCTTGAAATGCCGCTTCAGGCAGCAAGTCAGGAGAAGGAGACTCCTCATGGCTAACGAAAAACGAAACGTCAGCATGCCGCGAGTGCTTGTGGTCGACGATGAAGTGGCTATCCAAAGGTTTCTCCGCTCGGTTCTGATTGCCGAGGGTTTTTCGCTTAACGTTACGGATAATGGCGCGGAAGCCTTGTCGGCTGCGGTTTTGTTCAAGCCGGATGTCATTCTTCTGGATCTGGGTTTGCCTGATATGGACGGGGTGGAGGTCATCAATCGCTTGCGGGAATGGTCGACTGTGCCGATTATAGTTCTGTCGGTTCGCGAACAGGAGAATGATAAGGTAAAGGCTCTTGACGCGGGCGCAGACGACTATCTTACAAAACCGTTCGGCATGGCGGAACTTATGGCGCGAGTACGGGTGGCGTTACGTCGATCGGTACAGAAACCCGAACCGGTATTCAGATCTGGCGATCTTGAAGTTGATCTTGCCTCCCGCAAGGTTATCCTGCAAGGCGCCGAGGTGCAGTTGACTCCGACTGAATATGATCTGTTACGCTTTTTAGTGACTCACGCTGGCAAGGTCATTACCCATAATCAGATTCTGATACAATTATGGGGGGTTGCATACGTTGATCAGCCTCAGGTTTTACGGGTCAATATCAGCAATCTGCGTCAAAAGATTGAGGCGGATGCTTCCCGTCCCCGTTACATCATAACTGAACCGGGAGTTGGATACCGCTTGACTGCTCCCGGCTGATTTTTTTTGCTTTGTAGAGGGGCATAACAATAATACAGAACAATATGTAACAGGAGGATGTGTTTAATGGAACAGTTTGCAGTAATTTTCGCTCTCGTCTGTGCCGTGGCCGCAATTGCATACGGAATGATTTCAACCAGATGGATCCTGGGGCTGCCTCAAGGGAATGAGCGTATGAAACAGATCGCCGCCGCGATCCAGGAGGGGGCCGGCGCTTACATGAAGCGTCAGTACACAATCATCGCGATGGTCGGCGCAGTCATGTTCGTGGCGCTGTTTACCACTCTGGGCGCAAAAACCGCAGTCGGCTTTGCAATTGGAGCAATATTCTCGGGGCTTACCGGTTTCATCGGCATGTTTGTCTCGGTTCGCGCCAATGTCCGGACTACCGAGGCAGCCAGAAGCGGAATCGTCAAAGCTCTTAATGTAGCCTTCAAGGGGGGCGCCATCACCGGCATGCTGGTGGTTGGACTCGGTCTTCTAGGTGTTGCCGGCTACTACATGATCCTCTTGAAACTGATGCCCGGAGCTCCTGTAAAGGAAGTCGTAAGCCAGTTGGTCGGTCTCGGTTTTGGCGGTTCTCTGATCTCCATCTTCGCCCGTTTGGGTGGGGGGATATTCACGAAGGGGGCTGACGTCGGCGCCGACCTGGTCGGTAAGGTCGAGGCCGGCATTCCGGAGGACGATCCCCGCAACCCGGCCGTTATTGCCGACAACGTGGGGGACAATGTCGGCGATTGCGCCGGTATGGCCGCCGACCTCTTTGAAACCTATGCAGTAACGCTGATCGCCTCAATGCTGCTGGGCGCCATGGCATTTAATAATTTTGCCGGCGCAGTCAGCTACCCACTTATTCTTGGCGGCATCTCGATCATCGCCTCCATCATAGGCACCTTCTTCGTCAAGCTTGGCGCAAGCGGCAAGATCATGCCGGCCCTCTACAAGGGATTGATTGCCTCAGGAGCGATTGCCTGCATAGCCTTCTATTTCGTTACGGAACAGATGTTTCCGGTCGGTAATCCGACCGGCTACCCGGCTTCCAACATCTTCATATCGGCTCTGGTCGGTCTGGCCGTCACCGGCGCAATCTTCTGGATCACCGAATACTACACATCAACCGAATATGGTCCGGTACAGCATATCGCCCAGGCCTCCACAACCGGTCACGGCACCAACGTCATCGCCGGTCTCGGTATTTCCATGAAAGCCACTGCCGCTCCGGTGATAGTCATTTCTGCCGGAATCATTGTCGCCTTTCACTGCGCCGGGGTATACGGCATCGCCATTGCCGCAGTATCGATGCTTTCACTGACCGGTATCGTCGTTGCCATGGACGCTTACGGCCCGATCACGGATAACGCCGGCGGTATCGCCGAGATGGCCGAACTGGACAAATCCGTCCGCGACGTTACCGACCCGCTGGATGCGGTCGGCAACACCACCAAGGCCGTCACCAAGGGGTACGCCATCGGCTCCGCCGGCCTGGCGGCCGTCATACTCTTCACCTCTTATGTAGATGAGTTCAAGATGGCCGGCAAATCAATTACCTTTGACCTGTCCGATCCCTACATCATAGTAGGTCTTTTTATCGGCGGCATGCTCCCTTACTTTTTCGCCGCGCAGTGCATGGAAGCGGTCGGCAAGGCCGGCGGTGCGGTTGTCGTGGAAGTTCGCCGCCAGTTTCGCGAAATCAAGGGAATCATGGAAGGAACCGGCAAGCCGGATTACGCCGCCTGTGTTGACATCGTCACAAAAACCGCTCTTAAAGAGATGGTCATCCCCGGCCTGATCCCGATCCTAGCCCCGGTTATCGTCGGTTTCACTCTTGGGCCCAAGGCATTGGGCGGAGTAATAGTCGGCACAATCGTGACCGGTATCTTCGTGGCAATCTCCATGACCACCGGTGGGGGCGCATGGGATAACGCGAAGAAATACATCGAAGACGGCCATCATGGCGGAAAAGGTGGTGAGGCCCACAAGGCGGCTGTCACCGGAGACACCGTCGGCGATCCCTACAAGGACACCGCAGGCCCGGCCATAAACCCGATGATCAAGATAATCAACATTGTTTCGCTGCTGATAGTTCCGCTATTGAACAAGATGTAGTTCCTGTCCGACTTGCCAATTGTATAATGCGTGTTACAATATGAGTAAACCACAGAACAGGAGTCATATGTCATGAACGAGCCGAATCTCATTCTAGCAGTTCCCACCGGCAATGTTACAGCCACCAGCCTCGGTATCGGCGGGCTGGCCCAACGCCGCAGCCCAGGCTCCGGAAAGCACTTCAGCGGTCGCAGCATTTTGGTTGACCTGGCCGCAGACGGCGAGAAACCAAGCTTCGACTACCTTGAAGAGGGGGGATGGCGGGATGCGTACGGAGACAGTGTGGCGGCCTTTGCCGGAGTCAGGTCAGGCAGCCGTACCAAGACAGCCCTTTCCAACAGTGCCTTCAATTGTATCCCGATCGCCGCCTACCGAAGCTGCCATCTGGTTAAAACAGGAGGCGCAACAATGCAACTCGGTGAAGCGATACCGCTGCAGAGCTTCACCAACCATACGTGCGACGAGAATATGACCACGGAGCAGGTGGCGCAGGCCATCGGGCAACCTTCGTCCGGCATGCGTGTGCCGCGTCTCTATATGGTCATCAGTCCGATTCAGTTCATTATGCTCTCGAACCTGACGCCGGAGGAGTACGCCTGGTACACCACGCACCGCCCCGGAAAGATCCTCCGTCAGGTGATGTTCACCGAAATCCGTGATGAGCAATCGCATATAGCGGCCCAGAGCCGTTTTACTAACGCCCGGGATGAGCTCAGAGAAAATGCTATGAAGAAAACAAAGACTATTGTTTTCGAGGACTGTCTCAGCCGGATACCATTTCAAGATTGGATCGGATACCGGCATGAGGCCCAGGGAGGATTGTACGTCGGGAACAGGAACTGTTTGAAACTTTTCCCATTCCCAACGGAAATCCCGCATTCATGGGATAAGCTCGAAGGGTGACGGAGACCGGACTTTGTGCGGCAGGGTGGTTATCTCCCTGATTCTTGCGCCGCACTGTTTAATTCATCTGTACGAACGTGATAAATTAAGAGGTCATTTATGAACCAGAGAAGAAACAGCTCTGTTCTTGTGGAGGAAACAGTCAATAATTTACGTCGATTGTTTCAGGTTGTTAATAAGCAATCCAAAAGTGTTGTGTTTGAAACCGGCTTGACCGGACCCCAACTTTGGGCGATCAAAGTACTCTCCGATGAAGCTGGAAATTCAACAACGGTCTCCAAACTGGCTGACCTGATGTATTTAAATTCTTCTACAGTAGTTCGCATCCTTGACGTGCTCGAAGCAAAAACGCTTGTTCAGCGGATAAGATCAACAAATGACCGGCGGATCGTATATGTCCGCCTGACCGATCGAGGGGCTGCAATTATCGATAGAACCCCCAATGTTGCACACAATTTACTGATAAAAGGTCTTAATACGCTTTCTGATAACAAGTTGAATACTATTGCGATCGGCTTGTCACAATTGGTCAATATTCTGGATTCACAGAATATTACACCACAACATATGCATGCCCCCAAGCACGTTTAGATAAAAAGGAAAATACAAATGCCCGGTTTCGAATTCAAACGTTTGAATCACTTGATAATTATCTACCGTGTAGTACAGATCATTCTGGTAATGCTTCTGCTCTTTATGGCATATCATTTTCAGCAGCTCTTTGTCCTGATCGGCAAGCCGGGTCAGTTTATTAACAGCTTTATCGTAGCCGTTATAAGCCAGATGATTCTGCTGTATCCGGCCTATCTGCTGTCCCGGCGCGATGCAAAAATGGAAATTGAGAGTTGTGCTCTTGGCGTCTCCGTCGAGACCTTGGTGGCGATACGTAAAAAACGATTGCTGAGCGACCTGTTGAAGTTCTGCATACTTATCTTTTTTATCACCTTCGTTGCAATGGCCCCGGATGCCAAGAAATCAACAGGCGCTCCATTGGTGCTTTCAACATGCATTTTTTCATTTCTGTTGATATCGCTGACATACTTCCATGGTTTCAACTTCTGTGCAAAGAAGCAGATTAAGCAGATTAACTGAGGCATTTTACAACAGAAAATGTTTTCAACGGGATCATCCTCAAATAATTCCCCTTCGTATGAGTCCATTATCCTGATTTTAAAGACAGGATTTCAAAGAATCCCGGAAAAATATGTTGGTTATATCTATAAAGAAAATCGCTCAAGGATGGCGCGTTGAAGCGATCCCTGATAATTCAGGGATAAACTGTAAACGGTTCTTTAGCGCCTTGTAAACGCTGCGGCAAAAAAATTATCACCTTAACTTTTCGGTGTAATAATGCTATAGATGGCGCCAACATTTTCGGCGGGAGAAGACATGGAGATTTTCGGCGGTTTTATGGTGATGATGAGCATCATCAGCCTGTTTCTGGCGGTGGTTTGGCTTATCATGCCGTTTGTCGTGTTTGCGATAAAGGGGAAACAGGACAGGACACTGGAAGTGCTCGAAGGGATTGAAAAAAGGCTGGCAGCCATCGAGGCTCATATTCAGACAATTGAACCTGCCGCCGGCAGAACCGAACCGCCATCAGCACCGCAACCGGCGGACACTATGGCGGCCAGCCGGTCCGCCTCTGCCGATGCTTCGACGGACTTCCGTGCTGACAATATATAATCCGGTGGAGTTCTCTATGATTTGCCCGGAACATGGAGGCTTTAAAAGATGATGCTGCAGGGGAAAAAAGCGCTTATATTAGGCATTGCAAACGAAAAAAGCATTGCCTGGGCGATCGCTAGACATTTTCACGAGCAGGGAGCCGAACTGGCTATAACCTACGCTGGAGAGGCATTTGAAAAACGGGTTCGCCCGCTGGCGGAATCACTGAACGCCAAGGCCATTCTTCCATGCAACGTAGCAATTGACAACAACATTAAAGCCGTGTTCTACGAACTTGGGAAGGTTTGGGACGGCATAGACATCATCGTCCATTCCGTGGCCTTTGCCAACAAGGATGAACTGAAGGGAAACATCCTCAATACCACCCGAAACGGTTTTGCCATCGCCATGGACATCAGCGTCTACTCCTTTATCGCCATCCTGAAGGAAGCCCAACCGATGATGCAGGGGCGCAATGCAACCGCCCTGACGATGACCTACCATGGGGGCGTCAAGGTTTTCCCCGGTTACAACGCAATGGGCGTGGCCAAGGCCGCACTGGAGGCTTCCGTGCGCTATCTTGCCGAGGCGCTCGGCCCCGACGGCACTCGCGTCAACGCCATCTCTGCCGGTCCCATCCGCACCCTGGCCGCGTCCGCCGTTGGCAGCTTCAGCCAGATACTGAACCGGGTAGAGTCAAGAGCTCCGCTACGTCGCAATATTACCCAGGAGGACGTGGCGCGTTCCGCCGTCTACCTCTGCAGCGACCTCTCCAGCGGAGTCAGCGGCGAGATTCACTATGTGGATGGTGGGTACAACATTATCGGAATTTAAATGGATGCAGAGACTGAAGTCGGGAAGCAAACCGCTCCCTCACTCTCTGCCTAAACCTATCACCCGTTTTTCCACGGAGCGCTCCCATCAAAGAACCATCCGGTAATCTTGCAGGTTTGAAATCAAGCCAGATCCACTCTCTGGAGCGCCTCTTCCGGAGGCGGGTCCCGACCGCCGAATTTTGCTCCCATGAGCTGGCAACCCGCCTTGTCGAGCTCTCCAGCGAACTCCGCCGCCAGCTCGGCATCCTGATTAACCGCTCCGGCGTTGTTGAATATGTAATTGTCGGTGACGAAAAGGGGTTGGTGATACCGGACCTGAAAGATTATCCCTTGGGCAAGCGCTCTCTGCGAGGGCTGCGCCTGATCCACACCCACCTGAAGAACGAACCGCTCACAGAAGATGATATCACCGACCTGTCGCTTCTGCGTCTGGACCTGATGGCAGCGCTGCTGTTCACTCCCGGCAGACAGCAGATTTCCGCACAGTTGGCCTGGCTCTCTCCCGACCAGAGACGGGCCTGCACGGTTGTCGATCCGATTACATTCCTGGATCGCATCGACCTCGACTGCGCACACTTTATCCCCGAACTCGAGGCCGATCTCGAAAAAGCAGCCCGCGCGACGAAAACAGCGAAGGAGGTGCAGGAAAGGGCCATCCTGATTTCAGTTACCTCCTCCGGGACACGCCAGGAGGCTGAAGACTCCATCGCCGAACTGCGGGAACTGGCCCGCACCGCACAGGTTGAAGCTCTGGATGAATTCATACAGCGCCCGCGCAGCCTCAACCCGCGCTTTCTCATGGGCGAAGGAAAGATGCGCGATGTGGTTATCCGGGCGCTTCAGCACGGAGCGACCATGCTGATATTCGATCAGGAACTGACTCCGGCCCAGATCCGCTCGATTTCGGCCATGACCGAATTGAAGGTTATCGACCGGAGCCAGCTGATTCTCGACATATTCGCCCGCCGCGCCAAAACGCTGGACGGTAAGGTACAGGTTGAACTGGCCCAGCTAAAATATCTACTGCCGCGACTTACAGGACGTGGCGTGCAGATGTCGCGGCTGATGGGGGGAATCGGCGGGCGTGGGCCTGGCGAAACCAAACTGGAGACCGACCGTCGCCGCATACGTGACAGAATCGCAAGCCTGGAGAGGGAACTCAAGGAGCTTTCACAGGGACGGGACCAGCGGCGAAAGCAGCGCGTCAAGGCGGGGGTGCCTATCATCTCGATTGTCGGATATACCAATGCCGGCAAATCTACCCTGTTGAACGCTCTGACCCAGAGTGATGTCTTTACCGAGGATCTGCTGTTCGCGACTCTGGACACCTCTACCCGCCGCCTACGCTTCCCGAGGGAGCGTGAAGTGATCATCACCGACACGGTCGGCTTCATCCGATTATTGCCGAAATCCCTGTTAGGGGCCTTCAAGGCCACGCTGGAGGAGATGCGCGATGCCGATCTGCTGCTGCATGTAGTAGACGCTTCCCATCCCCGTTTTGAGGATCAGATCTCTCAGGTCAGGAATATTCTGGCAGAGTTGGGACTTGGGGATAAACAGGAACTGCTGGTGTACAACAAGTCTGACATGCTGGATGAGATGAGAAAAAAGGACACCGTGGCATTTCTGCGGGTGCGGCAGTCTGCCAGAACACAGAACAGCGTCATGGTTTCGGCCCGCGACAGGAAGAGCCTGGCGCCGCTGATCGATGAGCTGCAGCGAAGGTTTTGGCCGGAGGAAGATGCTATTCAAACTGCGCCTTAAATTCCTCCACCATCCTTCGCAGCCCTGCCACTTCGGATCGCAGGGAGGCGACCTCTTCCTCCAGCTTCGCAATCCGCTCATTCTCTGCCATAACCCTCTGCCTTGCCGGTTCGGGGGCGGCTTCCTTACTCTCTTCGCTACATTCCGGCATTCCTGAAAAGAGATGGGCATAACGGGGCTCCTTCCTGCCCGGTTGACGCGCCATCTTCGTAATCAAAGGCATTCCGCGCTCCATCAACTCCCGGAGCAGTTCTTCAACCGCCGCCAGATCACCGAACGGGTGCATCCGCTCTCCTCGTGTACGCAACTCGCCGACCGTTTGCGGACCCCGTACCAGCAATTCAGACACCACCGCCAGTTCAGCCGGCATCAGTCCCATCTTCTCGGCCAGAAGATGCCGGTACTTCGGCACCCGACCGCCATCTGCAGAGATTATTGCCAGCTGCTTGAAGCGGAGAGTATCGAGAGCCTTCACAACATCCTCCTCCGAAAGAGTCATGACCGGATCACGGTTCGACTTCTGATTGCAGGCGTTGGTCAATGCGTTAAGCGACAGCGGATAGTACTCCGGAGTAGTCAACTCCTTTTCTATCATGCTCCCCAGCACGCGAACCTCTTCGGCATTCAAACTGTATTCCATATTTTCCTCGCTTGATTGTTTAATAATGCGGCGGTTTTTCCTGGTCAGGATCTCTGGCTTCCGAGGGAGCCATCCGCAACGACTGCTCCTTCATCGCATTAATCTCCCGTTTCAAAAACTCTATGGCGAGCTCCTGCCGGCTGACGATTTCATTCAGCTCCTGGATGGTCTTTTCCTGGTGCATATAGTGCAGTTCCAGTTCGTTAATCCTTTTATCCATACAGTCGCCTCCTAGAGTAGAGCTGCCGCCGGAAAAATCCATACTTGCCTTCACGCTCCCCTCACGATACACTGACTTGCCAATCTGCACAATAATTTCAAAACAGCTGTTTTGGAACTTGTATACAAAATAAAAGTATTATGATATTCATTCATTAAGTCAATGAACCTTTTGAATTTATCTATTCGCGTTCATCAGAGCGCGATTCGCCAGCTCTAAACTTCGAGATTTTAACACGTAATCGGGGAGGAACTGTATGTCACAACAAGATCTTTTGCATGCATCCACAAAGGCAGGAAGTAGAACCGGCATCGCCACCAAGATTCTCATGGCGGCAACAGCGGCCCTGATAACAGGCCTTGTAATCGTGGGAGGCGCGGCCCTGTACCTGGAAAAGCAGGCGCTGGTGGGACTGCAGCGGGAGAACAGCCTGACTTTTGTCAATGTCATGGGTGACGATATAAAAAATGCCATGATGGCGGATGACATGAAAAAGGTTGACGCCTACATCAAGGAAGTGATTGAAAAAAAACGGGCGATGGCTTTTTCCATCTATAACGAAAAGGGTGAAGAGCGCGGCGGCGGTTCAAAAAAGGACGCACTTGTAGCCGAGGTATTAAAGAGCAGTAAACCGGCAAGTTCTGAGGGGATACAGAACGGGACCCACATTCTTGAGACCGTATTGCCGCTCCACAACGAAGAACGTTGCCAGAGTTGCCATGACAAGGAAATAAAGATACTTGGCGCACTCAAGCTTAACACCAGCATAGAACAGGGATACGCCGCCAGCAAAAAAGCCACCTTCTGGCTCCTTGTTTCCGGGGGGGTGGCGCTTGCCGCAAGCTTCGTCTGCCTGATGATAGTCCTGCGGGTTACCGTTACGCAGAAACTTAACGATTTTGTAGCCAAGGTAACCGATCTCGCGAGGGGCGAGGGAGATCTTACAAAACATATCAACGTAACCTCCAATGATGAATTTGGCCAGCTCGCCGACGAAATCAACTCTCTCGTGGAGAAAATCAGGAGGATCATCTCACAGATCTCTCAGACAAGCGAACAGGTTTCCTCATCGGCGGTGGAACTCCAGTCCAATTCGGTTCAGATGGCCGCCGGCGCCGAGGAGGTCTCTTCTCAGGCTGAAACCGTTGCTACGGCGGGTGAAGAGATGTCGGCCACATCCGGCGACATCGCCCAGAACTGCCAGATGGCATCCGAAGGTTCACAGCAGGCCAGCGCCGCAGCCGTTTCCGGAGTACAGGTTGTGAACGAGACCATTGCGGTCATGAACAGCATTGCCGAAAGGGTCATGAGCTCCGCTAAAGCCGTTGAAAGTCTGGGAAGCCGCTCCGACCAGATTGGAGAGATCGTCGGCACCATCGAAGATATAGCCGATCAGACCAACCTGCTGGCGTTGAATGCTGCAATCGAGGCGGCCCGGGCTGGAGAACAGGGGAGGGGTTTTGCCGTTGTTGCAGATGAGGTCCGGGCGCTGGCAGAGCGCACAACTCGTGCTACACGCGAAATTGGTGAGATGATCAAGGCTATTCAGCACGAAACGAAAGGCGCTGTGATAGCTATGGAAGAAGGTGTCAGTGAAGTTGCCAAAGGGAGCGAGAAGGCGGCAGACTCCGGCAGGGCTCTGGAACAGATTCTGCAGCAGATTAACGACGTCAATTCCCAGATTCACCAGGTTGCCACTGCCGCAGAAGAACAGACTGCAACGACCTCTGAAATCAGCAAAAACATGCTGCAGATCACCGAGGTCGTTGCCAAGACCTCCCGGGGAGCCAAAGATTCCGCTTCTTCCGCCAAGCATCTCTCCGTGCTTGCCGACGATCTGAGGCGAATAGTGGGACAGTTCAAAATTACATAGATATGCATCTGCAGAAGTTCATCAGATAATTACAGCAAAAAAGGCCGGAAAAACCGGCCTTTTTTTATATCTGCGACTGTATATTTCTGACAACCCGGTAAGGAAATCGTCAGTTGAATATTGAGAAACAGATGCTATCCTGTGGCAAAGAGGGTGATATGCGCATACTGGTAGTGGAAGATGAAATCAAGATTGCCGATGCTCTGAAAAAAGGACTTGAAGCGGAAGGGTATCAGGTCAAAACGGCCTTAAGCGGTGAGGAAGGATATTTTTGCCTCACAACTGAGGAGGAGTATGACCTGATGCTGCTTGATCTGATGCTTCCGGGGCGCGACGGCATCGAGATTCTCCGGACCATCCGTAAAAAGGGGGTTCTCACACCGATTCTGCTTCTGACCGGTCGCGACACGGTTGAGGATCGTGTTCTAGGGCTTGACAGCGGCGCCGACGACTATCTCGTCAAGCCGTTCGCTTTTCCCGAACTGCTGGCCCGTATCCGGCTGCTCCTGCGGCGGGGTCAACAGGAGCCTCAGCACCTCTTGAAACTGGCCGACCTGGAAATAAATCTGCTTGTGCACCGGGCAACACGCTCTGAACAGATCCTGGATCTGACCGCCAAGGAATTCGACCTGCTGGTCTATCTGCTGCGACACCAGGGGCACGTCGTTTCACGCGAGATGCTGGCCCAGGATGTCTGGCAGAGTCGCGAACGTTCGACCCCGTTGGACAACGTGATTGATGTCAATATCGCCCGCTTGCGGCGCAAGGTGGATGGCCCCTTCGAGGCCAAGCTGATCCGGACGATGAGGGGCGTCGGCTTTTGCCTGGGGGAGGCTGTCAATGGCTAGCAGGCCAGGGGTCAGAGCCCGTTTCACCCTGCTGTATGGCATTGCCCTGATCATTACGGTCGTGCTTGTTTCAGGCGGGATTTACTTCTTTGTCCAGCGGGCGCTGCTGGGAGAGGCTGACAATCATCTCCGCAAGGATTATTCAACCATCGCGGACTATGTAAAACATGATCAGAAAGACCTCATAAGGGTGGCAACCAACGGTACCATCAGCTTGTTCACCGTCCGGGATGACGAACATCCGCTGGTCTCCTCAGATGGCTGGAACAGTGAAAAACTGGAGGAATTTGTCACAAACCGGAAATGGGGTGAGCTTCTGTTTTCCGTTCAACGAGGAAGCGGCAAGCTGTATCGTGTTATGACAGGCACCGTTCGGATCAATAGCCGCAATTACCAGATCGCGGTAGCGCATAACGCAGATTCGATAAGAGAAACATTGAAAACCCTGGCATTGATCATTCTGCTGATACTGCCGATTGCCGTTGCCATCTCTCTGGCAATCGGCTATCTGATCGCCGGGCGGGTACTGGCTCCGATCAGCGCCATTACACGCAAGGCTGAGATGATCGGTGCCGAAAACCTGTCCGAGCGACTGCCGGTCGGCGAGGCTGGTGATGAGTTCGGCCGCTTGGCAACGGTCTTCAATCAGACCTTTGCGCGCATTGAGGATTCATTTGAACGTTTGCGCCGCTTCACGGCGGATGCGTCTCATGAGTTGCGTACTCCGCTGGCCGCCATCCGGAGTATCGGCGAGACCGCCCTGCACCCCCGTCATGAGTGCGCGGAGTGCCGCGAGGCCATTGGAAGCATGCTGGAAGAAGCGGATCGTCTGACCAGGCTTGTAGACAGTCTATTGATTTTGAGCAGGGCTGATGGCGGCTCATGTCGCCTGAACCGTGAATCGACTGATCTGTGCGAGCTTGCGTCAAATGTGACGGAGTGGCTGAATGTCCTGGCCGAGGAGAAATTGCAGACGCTGAGCCTGGTAGCGGCATCCCCGGTATATGTCAACGTTGATCCGGAAACTATGCGCCAGGCTTTGATTAATCTTCTGGATAACGCCATCAAATACACTCCATTAAACGGTGAGATTCGTGTCGTGGTTGGAACGACTCCGGAAGGCGAGGCGTTATTGGAGGTCATTGACAATGGCCCCGGTATCCCACCGGAACACCATGACAAGATCTTTGACCGCTTTTATCGTGTTGATAAGGGGCGCTCGAGGGAGGTAGGCGGGACGGGGCTTGGGCTATCCATCGCACGCTGGGCCGTGGAGGTCAATAACGGTCGTTTGGAATTTGAAAGTAAAGTGGGTTGCGGGAGCGGTTTTCGCATCCTGCTCCCGGCTTCAAACGGGGAATAGCCCCATATATAATGGTTGAGAGGAGATTAATGAGTGCAAGAAATCAGAAAAATAGGTATCAGGGCGGTTTTAGTGGCAGGGATAGCACTCTGTTCCGCCGGCGCGGCCTTTGCCGGACACCCGCTGATCACGGACGATGCAGGGGTTGTCGAGGTGAAGCATGTCGAGGTTGAGTTGAATGGCGCATACAATCGCGACAGGGACAGATCTGCCGGAATTAGCCGCCGGACAGAGAGCAGCGAAGGTGAAGTGAGGGTCACCACAGGCGTATTCAAGGACGTTCATGTCGCCTTGTCAGTTCCTTACACCTTCAACTTGTGGGGCTCGGAAGACAATCTCATCACAGAAAAAAGCAGAGGGTTCGGCGACATGACCGCCGAGGTGAAGTACAAGTTTCTTGAATACGGGGGATTCGATTTTACCGTAAAGCCCTACGCCATAATACCGACCGGGAAGTACAGCGCCGGCCTCTCTGATGGCCGCTGGGGTTTTGGCGGGGCATTGATTTCCACCAAGGAATTTGCTGATGGGAAGTATGCCATTCATGCAAATGTCGTCTATGAACACCATGACTATAAGGATACTAACGTCCGGAACGAAAACCGCTCAAACTTGTGGAACGGATCCATCGCCGGTGAGGCGGAAGTTTTACACGGCTTTAAAGCCTTGCTTAATTTTGGAGTCGGCAGTGCCACGGATAAAGCCATTAATGATGTCGCCGGTTTCGCCCTTGTCGGCGCCAGTTATGAAATCATCAAGAATCTTGAAGTGAATGCCGGGGTCAAGTTCGGTCTTACCAGAGCCGAGGATGACCTCTCCGCACTATGGGGCGCCACCATCAAGTTCTAGGATTTTTCAGCAGCATCATATTATTTCAAAGGAGACAGAGTATGATCAGCATCAAACATGTTTTAAGTACGGTTGTATGCACAGCGCTGTTGTCTGCCGCGCCGGTTTTGGCGGCCGACAGCAAGAAGGAGTTCGTGGGGTCGGAAACATGCAAGAAGTGCCATTCCGCCCAATTCAAGAGCTGGAAAGAGAGCTATCACAGCAAGATGGTCCGTAAACAGGAGGATGGAATACTGAAAGCGGTCGTCGAAAAATGGGCGACAGACGGCACGAATCCAGGCCCGGTCAAAGGCAACGTTACCGGCAAGGATTTCAAGCTGGCGGATGTGGTCTATGTCGTCGGCTCCAAATGGAAGCAGCGTTTTCTGGTCAAAGACGACACTACCGGTGGTTACCAGTTCCTGAACAAGCAGTTCAACCGTATGAGCGGCCAGTGGGAAGGGTACGGTAATAAGAACGACTGGGACACCAATTGCACCACCTGCCACACAACCGGTTACCGCCTGATCAAGTATGATCCGGCAGATCCAAAAGCGCAGAAATATGAGTGGAGTGAGATGAACGTTGGTTGCGAGGCGTGTCACGGACCAGGAGTTAAGCACGTCAAGAGCAGATCCAAAAAGGATATCTTCTCGTTTGCCGGAAAAACGAAGGCCGAGCAATCACTTGTTTGCGGCTATTGCCATAACCGTATCGAAAACGAGCAGTATAAAACTCTCCAGGGGAATGCCCGTGAAGACCTGCCGGCCCCCAAGGTCGGCGATACCTTCAAGCCGGGCGACGACTGGACCAAGTGGTATCCCGAACATGCGGTCATGCCCGGCTTGCAAGCAGAGGACAAGATCGACGGCGATTACCATGGAGATCTGAAAGGGCTGTTCCTGAAAGATGACAAATCCAAGGAGATGGGAGCCTATGATGCCGGCAAGCATCATCAGCAGTACCAGGATTTCATCCAGTCCAAACACTTTAAGGAGAACATCCTGAGTTGCGTTGACTGCCATGGAGGCCTCCATGCAGGCAAGAAGGGTCCGGCGAAGGATGCAAAGGCGAGTTGTGCATCCTGCCACGACGCATCGTACACCGTTGAGAAGTATATGCCCGGTACCGGCGGGACTGTAAAAAACCTGTTCGTCAGAACCCACACCTTCAACAAGAAGCAGACCCGCCCAGGCGGGCCGACCGCGAAGGGCGAGCCGGAATACAACAAGAAATAAATACGATATCATTTGGATCAACGGCGGCGCCCCCTTTGGGGAGCGCCGTCGTTATTATTTTCGTCATCCCCTGGATTGTTTGAGCACCAGCCGGAGCATCCATGCTAAAATAAAATCCAAAATCATTGCCCGGAGGTCTTTTGTTTATGAAGTTTCGTCTGCAGCTGCTGACCCTGTTATTATTATCGTTATCCATCTCCCTTTCAGATGCCGCCCCACCCGAAGTGAAAAAAAACCAGCCAGCCGCAAGCCAGGAAGTCACTGTTCCGATCCTGCTCTACCACCGTTTCGGCCCGACAGTGGCCGACGGAATGACGATCACTACACCTGTGTTCGAGTCCCATCTCAAATACTTGAAAGAGAACGGCTACAGAGTGATTCCGCTACGTCAGCTGGTTGACTGGTATCAGAAAAAAGGCCCGCCTCCGGCTGCAAAATCGGTTGTGATCGTTGAGGATGACGCGCATAAATCCGTCTATACAGAGATGTTGCCGCTCGTGAAGAAGTACAACGTGCCGGTAACGGTTTTTATCTACCCTTCAGCCGTTTCAAACGCCAAATACGCCATGACCTGGGACCAGATAAGGGAGTTGAAGAAGAGCGGACTGTTCGACCTCCAGAGTCACACCTACTGGCACCCGAACTTCAAGAGGGACAAGAAGAAAATGAAACCGGAGGAGTATGAAAAATCGGTGGTGACGCAGTTGACCAAATCAAAGGCAAAGATCGAAAAGGAGTTGGGAGGAAAGGTGGAGATGTTGGCATGGCCGTTTGGCATATTTGACGACTATCTGCTGAAAAAAGCCGCGGATGCCGGTTACATAGCCACCTTCACGATAGTTGCCCATCATGCGGGTCCAGCGGACACTCTGAATAAACTGCCGCGTTATCTCCTGATAAACTCGGATCAGGGGAAGGCATTCGCACAGATAGTGGCGGGAACTGCGCCAAAGCGGAACATCGTCTACTGATCTATGCCCTTGTTATACCAATTTCAAATCAAAGATGAAATCAAGGCGGCGAGGATTTAGGCGCCGTAGGCCCTCACCCGGCCTTTGGCCACCCTCTCCCGGAGGGAGAGGGGAAACAGTGTACTCTCTCCCTCCGGGAGAGAGATAGAGTGAGGGGGCGTTGAGGTGCCGAAGACGAGCCAATGATGATAGCGCTTTGATTTGGAATTGAAATTACAACTCATCGGAAACATGGGATGCCTTGAAACTCCTGTACAGGATCAGATCATAAACAATTTTCAGACCTCCTGCGATTATGAACGGGCCGCTCAGAAAAACTGAAAACAGGGCGCCTGCAAATGCCGGAGAGATCGACGCGCCGATCGAGCGGGCGATGCCGGTTATGCCTGCCGCCGCAGAACGCTCATCCGGATCGACCACTGCCATCGTATAGGCCTGCCGCGTCGGCACATCCATCTGCGAAATGCTGAATCGTAACAGCAGGACGCTTATCGCAAGCGGATAATTCGGCATGAGCGGGACAAGTATCAGCAGGATATTAGACGGCAGATGCGTAAACACCATGGTTCGAATGAGCCCGATTTTTTTCGCAAGCGGCACGGCAAGAAGAGCCGAAACACCTGCCAGCAGGTTGGCGCCAAAAAATATGCTCCCTAACGCTGCCTCGTCCGCCCCATAGCGGAGATGAAACCAGTACGCCATAAAACTCTGAAGAACAAAGCCCCCCGCAAACGCATCCAGTGAAAAGAGCATTGAGAGCCTGAATATCACCCCACGAGACTTGTGCAGACCAATCCGGCTTCGCGGCACTGCGGGAGAAACGGAGATAACAGCTTCACACTCCTTTGAAAGCCCCGTGAAAACAACTGCCAGAATTCCGCCGATGATTGCGTAGCCGAGCAAAATAAACCGGTAGGAATCGAGCGGGCTCATGCCATGGTTTTGCAGCAGTTTGGAGAGAAATCCCCCCGCAAGCGCACCGAACGCGGTTGCAAATGACCCGATCAGGTTATACCAGGCGAACAGTCCGGTTCGCTGCTCTTTAGAAACAAGCTGGGAGAGCATTGCCTGCTCAACGGGGAGAAATGGTCCTATTTCGTTGCCGCTCGGGCTGATAACGCCGATTATGGCGGCAATAATGAGGAGGATAGGATTGCTTGTGAGAATGAAGACCACACCGGCCACCATCATCAGAACGGCGCCTATGATGACAGTTTTCTTCCGGCCAAATCGATCGGCTGTAGTGGTAAGCAATAACGATACTCCCGCATCGCCTGCAAGCGTCAGCGAGAAGAGCAATCCGATCATAAAATCGTCAAGACCTGAGTCGGACAGATAGAGGGCGAGTACGACAGAGAGAAAACCATATCCGAAGAGTCTTAAGGTACGGGTGGTAAAAAGAAGAACAATATTTCGATCCGGACTGTACATGATTACTTTACCGGCCAACTCGTTTCCAGATCCGGCGGATGGAAATTCTCCCGGGTCCGGTTATAATAACCGAACTGCAGGCGAGGAAATTCCTTCTTCAACAGTTCCAGCAGCCGGTACATTCCGATCCCCTTCTCACTGACTCCCATCTCGCGGTTATAATAGTCCGGGTCAATCGACAGATTCCTCATCTGGATCATGTCTATACCGGTCTCGCCAACAAACTTAATCAGCGCCTCGACCTCCTTGGGAGCATCGCTTACGCCGGGCGACACCAGATAGTTGATCATGGTGAAGCGTCCGCTCTCCTTGGCAATACGCACCGAGCGCATCACATCACCGAAACAGTACCCCTTGGGCCGGTAATAACGGTTGTATTGCTCTTCACGCACCGAGTTCAATGAAAAACGGAAAGAATCCATGCCGGAGTCGCAGAGCATCGGAATCCTGTCCGGCAGGGAGCCGTTGGAGTTGAAGTTGATCGTGCCGCGCGAGGTCCCCTTCTTCATGCGGCGGGTTGCCTCTGCGATAGTGCCTGCCTGTAGTATCGGATCACCCTCGCACCCCTGGCCGTAGGATACGATGGCCTGCTCGGCCTGTTCCAGGTGTGGCAGGGCTATTTCGCACAGCTCGTCGGGGGTGGGAACAAAGCTGATCCGCTCATGGTTTGATGGGCAACAGTCTGACGCTTGCAGACTGATGCACCCAAGGCAGGCCGAATTGCATACCGGCGAGGTGGGGAGCGGCGCCTCCCAGCGGCGGTAGAAAAGATTCTTGGCGGCGAAACAGTGGTAATCTACGGCGCAGCGTGACAACTGTTCCAGCAACCGATTGTCCGGCATCTCCTTCAGCATCTGCCGCACCAGCGGATCGAGGGTGCGGTCATCATAGTTTACAGGATCCCAGTTGCAGTTGCTGTCCACCTTGCTGGCAGCAACCACAAAGCAGCCGCGCTCGTCGTCCCACCCTGCGGCGGTGTAGGACCAGAGCGGCAGCAGACTTTTTTTTGTGGAATAGTCGCAGGCCGGGAGCAGGGTGCGCATATAGCCTGGCGCCATAAAAGCCGAAACCGCCTGGATGCGGGTCGTCCGCTTCCCCTCCCGGACGGTGCCGACCGTAACAAAGTCCTTTTTACGGGAATCCCAGGCGATGGGAGGCATGGCCGGCATCGTGAAAAGGCGGCTGTCCTCGGGGATCGGTATCAGTTCTACCTCGTCCGGTAGCAACGGGACGTTCCCATTCATCCCTGCCATGCAGAATTCGGGATGATCGAATATATTCCCTTTTTCATCTGCGTATATCATTGCTGCCAAGCGACGCGGCACTTGAATCCTCCTTGAATAAACGACGAATAAACGACGAATAAACGAATTGAAGCGTCTACTCTACCCGTTCATCTGCCTCTTATCAACCGGTTTGACGCTTTCATTTAAATTAGAATAGTCCAGATTTATTTCATTTCTTCCGGAATAGGTCTGAAACAAAACAGCGCTTGAAAAATAATCGTTGCATCAACGGATTCAAGTGCGTAAAAATGCGGTAAAGAAAGATACTTTGGGGGATTCATGCCTGCCATAAGCGAGGACAGTTTTTTCTTTATTTCGGTCGATGCCTTATGCCGTCGTCCGGCGGTCACCTGTTCGCCCGAACTGAGCCTGGTCGAAATGGCCCGCATAATGAAGAACGACAATATATCCGGAATCGTAGTCGTTGATGGGGAAACCCCGGTCGGGGTTGTCTCGCTACGTGATCTGCGTAATCTGATTGCCGATGGGGTTGGCAACATCGCAAGCCTTACCGTGCGGGATATAATGAATGCCGGGTTGATCACGGTTCGTCTCAGCGACTATCTCTTCAAGGCTATTTTTCTGATGGCCAAGCATAACATTCACCGCCTGGTGGTACTCGACGAACGTGACCAACTGGTAGGGGTTATGACCGATACCGACATGTTCCGCATACAGACTCGCAGCCCCCTCTATCTGATACAGGAGATCGAATCTGCCACCACGATCGAACAGTTGGCCATGCTCGGGCAGAAGATGACCGGCATGGTGCAGTATTCGGTCAATACCAACGCGGATGTGAAAAGTCTGATCCAGTTGATCGCATACTTTAATGATGCGATGACCAAACGTTTAATCTTTGTTCTTGACTGCCGCGAGGATATCCGGCTTCCAGAGGGCTCCGCCTATCTCGTACTGGGAAGCGAGGGGCGCGAGGAGCAGACGCTCCGCACTGACCAGGACAGTGCCATTGTCTACCGCGATGATCTTACGGCCGATAATCTGGCCGAAGTACGCCGCTTTGCAGAGCGCATAGTCACTGCACTGGAGAGTGTAGGTGTGCCGCTCTGTCCCGGCAATATGATGGCCAGCAATCCCGATTGGTGCCACAGCCTGTCGGAATGGAAGCATCTGATAGAAACCTGGATAACCGTACCAAGCCCGGACCATACCGTTTCTATAGGAGTTTTTCAGGATTTGCGGGTAATGCATGGAGACGTTGCTTTTGAGAAAGAGCTGCAGGATCATCTCTGTGAATGCACTCGCAGCAAAACTATCTTTTTCCCAAACATGGCGCGCACCATAGTCGATTTTAAAGCACCGCTCGGCATGTTCGGACGGCTTCAGGTCGAAAAAAAGGGTGCGCAGAGCGGCAAACTTGACCTGAAAAAAGGGGGGCTGTTCGCCCTGACGCGTGGTATAAGCCTGTTAGCGCTGGATGCGGGTATATCGGGCGGTACGACCTGGGACAAGATTGAGCACCTTAAGCATACCAATTTATCGACCGTCGAAGATCTGGAGACAATCAGAGAGTCCTTCACATTCCTGATGAAGATACGGCTGGAAAAACAGCTCCTGGCTGTGTTAGACGGAAAGGATCCGTCCAATTACATTGATCCCTATACTCTTACTGAAAGGGAGCGGGAGCGCCTCCGGAAGGCCTTCAAGGGCGCGAATGCCATGGCTACTCTCCTGCGAAACCGCTATCAGCTTGATTTGATCCCCAGGTAAACCATGACCGGAAGTATACTAACCCTCTCTATACTCTTCATATTTGCATCTCTCCTGAACGCCGCCGAACTGCCGATATCTCTGCATGATAACCAGAAACAGCCTATAGTTGACAGCTTCGCAGGCAAAAAAGCGACCCGGTGGGGTGAAAACGTACCTGGTGTGCGAACCCGTCTGGATACCAGCGATAGAGTTATCGCTCTGACTCTCGACGCCTGTGGCAGCGCCGGAGGCAAAGGCGCCGATCTCCGGCTGGTCGATTTTCTTCTGCAGCAGCGGATTCCGGCCACACTGTTCGTCAACGCCCGCTGGATTGACGCCAACCCTGAACTGTTCAGGAAACTGGCCCAGAGCCCGTTATTCGAGATCGCCAACCACGGAATGTGGCACAAGCCGGCCTCGGTCAGCGGCCGGTCGGTTTACGGAATCGCCGGCACCAAAGATGTTGGTGAACTGGTGGATGAGATCGGGCTGAATGCCATCAAAATAGAGGAAATTACCGGGAAGCGTCCGAAACTGTATCGCTCCGGCACGGCATATTATGATGAGGTTGCGGTCGAGGTAGCCAATGCCATGGGACACGAAGTGGCCGGTTTTTCAATCCTGGGTGACGCCGGGGCGACCTGGAGCGGCAGACAGGTCAGAGAGGCTCTGCTGAAGGCAATCCCGGGCGATATTGCCATTTTGCATATGAATCATCCGGAAAGCGGCACCGGCGCAGGGATTATGGCTGCCGTGCCGGAACTCAGGCGTCACGGCTTCAGGTTTGTGAGGATGTCGGACTATCCGTTAAAGTGAGCTGGCTGCTCAGGAGTCAGAATTCTGAATTCCTTTTTCAGCTTCAGAATTTTTTACTCAGCCCCAGATGGAAAGTCACATCGGGTGCAGTGGCTACGGCCACGTCCTCTGAAACACCGATATCCAGCAGATAATCTCCCGGCAGTTTGAGAGCCCCCCCGGAAACCAGCATCAGAGAAGTTGCCGCAAGTTCGTCGAGGGAACTCCCGCGATACAGAGGGGTGTTGGCGTTGAGCTGAACCTTGAATGATATCCATGAGGCCGGTCCCCAGCCGAAACCGACCGTGCCTACTCCCGCCAGCGGGTTGTGCTGATCGCGCAGAACATCGCTCCCGGACATGGCCAGAGCGCCTACGGAACCGTAAACAGCCAGAGATCCCCAGTCGCTGTAGTTAATCATACTGCCGCAGAGTTGGAGCAAAAAATCGGTGCCGCCGCTACCGTTCAGGTATGAACTGTCACCGGTGGGAAGCTTGATTGACCCTTTAAGCGCCACTCTGTCATGATGCTCCGTATCGCCGACATCATAAAGGCTGAATCCACCGGTCAGCGAGATATCGCCAATCCCGGAGGCGGAGCGATCCATTCGGAGCTTCTGGATACCATCCTTGCTGTAGCTGTAGAGCAGACGATTCTTGGGGGCGCTGTTCCGTCCGCCCTGCGGCAGCCCGAAGGTGTTGTGCCAATCTATTACAAAGCTGTCGAGAAAACCGCCCCCCTGCAGAAGGAAAGGAATTTCAACCCCGACCTCCCAGCCTGTAGCGATGCCATAACGCGCCGCTAATCCGAGCCGGTAGGTTTCACCATCAAGAGTTATCTGCTCCCGCGTGTTGCCGTTGACGGTGTAGTTGCTGGAGATCTCCTGGCTCAGGCCGATACGAAACGTCCCCTGGGGGACGATGTCGGCGCCGGTATCGTGCGGGAGCCCGTAGATCTGAACCAGCGGGCTCTGATTGCCGGTTTGAAAGGGGGTTATCTCCATGTCTGCAGCCGCTGCGACTCCGCTTGTACAGAAGATGAAAAATATCAGCACCAAACAGTTGTTCATAATTGACAGCCTCCTCGTCAAGCTTGTAACATGCCTCTCAGGCGGTGTCAACGTATCCGGAACGGCGGATGAGGTGGTCAAAAAAGGTATCGGCCTATATATCTCTAGCTGGTTATAAAGCTCCTGCTGACGACCGCATTTTGCAATGCTTGATTTTTTTCAGTCAATGCGATACTGTCTCTATAATTTCAATCAGGTCTCATGGAGGTCGCAATGTTTGGTTTTGGGATGCCCGAACTTATAATAATACTAGTAATAGTGCTGGTGGTTTTTGGCGCCGGAAAGCTTCCCGAAATCGGCGGAGCGCTCGGTAAGAGTATCCGTAACTTCAAAAAGGCTTCGGATGGCAAGGATGAGATAGAGATCAAGCCCAAGAGCGAGGATAGCGACAAGAAGGCTTGATCTGGATGGCCTTTATATCATAAAAAATGGGGAGGCTTCAAGGGGCTTCCCCATTTTGTTGCTCTGATATCAAGTTTCTGAGGTGGTCGGTCATATATTGGCCTGAATTATTTTGATTTTGTGCTTGGTTGAGACACGATCCCGTCCGAGATCCCTTGAATTCATCATTTCCTAACCACCTGATTCGTTCAGTCGCAATAGCCGATGCCCTTCGAAAACAGTAAGAATTTCAATTCGAGCACCATTCAATCGGTAGACAATGCGATATCCTCGGTAAATAAGCTCTCGAATATCAGGATTGCCTATTTCCGGCACACTCCTTCCGCTTCTCGGATTGTCAGCCAAAATTGCTTCAGCATGGTCAATAAGGGCATCAACAAGCCGGACAGCGCGTTCCATGCTGTCACGTGCAATAAACTCCTCTATATCAACGAGATTTTCGCCAGCTTCCTTTGACCATGTTACGCTCACGGATTGCCCGCACTTCTTCGGGCTAGCAGAGCTTTTCGCAGTTCGTCGGTCGTTTGGGTGCGCCCGCTTTCAACGTCCGCAATTCCCTTCTCAACAGAATCAAGAAAAGATTTCCGGTACACCAATTCATCGTAATCCGAAGCGGATAACAATACGCCGGCCGGCTTGCTGTTTTGGGTGATAATAAGTGGATGCCCGGATGTTTGAAGCGTTTTGAACCACTTGGAAATATTGGTTTTAAATTCCGCGATGGGGACAATATCATTACTGATTGAAATAGCTCTCATTGTGCAGGCTCCTTAAGTTAGTCTATATAATGACTCAAATATAGATCAATAAAACGACTAATACAAGGTTTCATATCCAATAGCCATTCTATCGAACCGCCCGGTGCGGGTAGTGTGGGAGCTGGGGGAGCCCCTCCGGCTACGCGATTGGAAATTTGCTTTCCGCATCATATCATTCTATCGTGCCTGATCAGGCTGTCCCTGCTGGCTTGTTCAGCAAATCAATAACGTCCTTGGCATAAAAAGTTCTGTACCTTTTGTGCTTTTCCCGCTGAACCAAAATCCCCTTTTCTTCTAACAGAGCTAACGCGGCGCTGGCAGATGGGAAGGAAATACCAAGTGCATCCTTGGCTTTGTGCGCTGTCAATACGGGAGTTCCGAGCATAAGTTCGGGAAACTTGTACAAAACAGATTGCCGGCGCAGACCAAGTCCCGCCACAATATCTTTCCACTTTCGGAGGATCGCTCCGAGTCCTAGCGCCGTGCTGATAGACTCCTGCACAGCTGCATCGACACCGATCGCAAAAAACCTGATCCACTCTGCCCATTTTCCTTCGAGTTGCACTCCTGCCAGGGTGTCGTAATATTCCCTTTGATTATCTTTTAGATAACCTGCCAAATAAATCGGCGGATAACCTTCTGCAGCCAGCATCAAAGGTAGGAGAATACGTCCTACCCTCCCGTTGCCGTCGAAAAATGGATGAATCGTCTCAAATTGTGCGTGAATAACAGCCATGCGAACCACTATCGGTATTTCGATCTGGTCTTCATCAGCGGGTACATACTGTAGCATCGAGATCAGATCATCTATGCAGTCTGGCACTTTGTCAGCCGGCGGAGGAACAAAACGCGCCTGGTCGATTTTGAGGCCGCCAATCCAGTTTTGCTTGTCCCTGAATTCACCTGGTGTCCACGTGTAATCAACTCCTGACATGAGGTGGGCATGGAGTTGCTTGACCAAATCACTTGTGAACGCAGTGATTCCATGTCCTCTGACCTGTTTCAGTCCATACTCAAGCGATGTTACGTAATTGAGTGTAACACGGACATCTGGCGGCAGCCCCTCATCGCTGCCCGTGGCCTCGAAGGTCAACAGCTCGTGTATCCCAGAATTGGTTCCCTCTATCTGGCTACTACGCACGGCCTCGCGTCGGTCTGCTGTCCGCGTGACAAGGTCCGGATTGGGAAGCCCTTCCGTTAGAGTCTGAAGGTTAACCAGGGCCGTATGAGCCCGGCGTACTTCACCTTGCAGACCTTGTAAGCCTATGAGTTGGTGGGCACGAGGCGTGAGCGGCGGGATGAGCGCAAATGCTCCGGAATGGCTTGCTACGGGGACGAGTAATTTTCGTCGTTCTGGGCTGAGATCAGTTTTTCGCATGTAGTAACCTTTAATTACAAATTAAGTAATTTAAAGTTACGCCAAAAAAATTAAATAAGCAATCATGTAATTTAAAGTTTTGGGGTTATTGCTGCAACTATTACGGATTCACAAGACGTGCGATCCCCCTGTTTCAATGGTGCTCCAAGGCTCTGTCTTGTCGGCCAACGGATCTGGGGTTGTGCGGGGCCGCGTTTCTAGCGGCATCCGTCACCAACAAGTGTTGACAAGTTGTCGGTCGATGATTTCCTGACCTGTTTGTGATTCGGATGGGTGTGCTTTCATGGTTGCATTCTATACCATATTCCCAGTAACAAAACAAAGTCCCTATCTCGGGTGGTTCCTTATCCCGTCTCGAAAAAGAATAAACAAAAACGGGGAAAGACTCACTGAGTCCTTCCCCGTGTATTAATCAATTTAACCAAGAGATCAGGAGCTAAGATACTCCCCGATCTTCTCCGCCAGAGTGCTGTAAATCCGGCGGCACTCGTTCTCGTCCTTCTCCAGCAGCGTCACGCGGAAACCTTGCAGAGGGGTTGAAAAGGAAGAAAGTGGCACAACGCAGATACCGGTTGCTGCCAGGATGTGGTAAACGAAGCGCTTGTCGGGAGAGACGCCCGGCGCCGAGACGAGACTGTTCACAAGCTCCTTCGCCTCGGCGTTGACGATCGGGATCGACTGGCGGTTGTTCAGCAGCCCCTCCTTGAACGGGACCGCCATATAAAAAGCGCCGTTGGTCCGGTTGACCTGCAGTGCCGGCACCTTGCCGAGAAAATCGTAGGTGATGTTGCTCATCTTTTCGTAGCTGGCGATGCGCTGCGCCAGATATGCGGAGTATTCGGGGTGACGGACGATTTCCGGTATGACCGTCTGAGGCAGGGTGGTGGAGCAGACCTCGTTCATCTTGCCGGTCAGGATCAGATTCACGTACTTGCGGAACTGCTCGTCTCTCTCTCCATTGTACACCTCGATCCAACCGCAGCGAGAACCGGGCCAGGGGAATTCCTTGGAGATGCCTTTCAAGGAAATGGCCGGAACATCGCCGATCACATCGCTGATCGGAACAGTTTTTTCCCCGTTGTAGACGATGTTGATGTAGACCTCGTCGGCGATGATGAAGAGGTTGTTCTCCCTTGCTACCGCCACGATCTCCTCCAGCATCTGTTTCGTATAGACCATGCCGGTAGGGTTGTCGGGGTTGATGATCATGATTGCGCAGATATTTGGATTATAGCGGACGTGGTGTTTCAGATCCTCCATGTCGGGGTGCCATTTGTCTTCGGACTTGAGACGGAAAAGGGATGGCGCCGAGTGGGCGTGACCGATTTCTCCCAAGGTGTGAGTTGTGTACGAAGGGGATGGCATCAGCACCCGCGCCTCGGGGCGCAGACATCCGTAAATCTTGGCTATGGCGTCTCCCAGTCCATTAAAGAAAATGATGTCGTCCGGTGTGATTTGTGCCCCGCCACGGCTGTTGGTGGTTTCACAGATGAACTCGCGGGTCTCAAGTACGCCGCGGGTATGGCAGTAACCCCAGGTATGGTTATCCATGACGGCTTTGGCGACGATCTCCTTCATCCAGGTAGGAATTACCTCACCTTTGACGATAGGATCGCCGATATTTTCCCAGTTGACCTTGACACCATGCTTCTGGAGTTTTTCGGCTACGTTGACTATATTCCTGATTTCATACGTCAATTCGCCTGTTCCGGGCGGCACCAGTTCGATTCTCATGATTATCCCTCCACAGTTATTTATTCTTAATCGCTATTGTTTGAGGTCGGTTCCGACACCGACGAGGAGCCTGCCGTCCTCATCGCGCCAGCGGAGCCAGCCGATTGTGTTCTGGTCGGACATAATAACCATAACCCAGTCATTCTCCAGCTTAAGCACCTTGAACAGCTGTGTTGGAGTCAGTGTAGATAAAGGGTTTCTCTCGGGTTGCCGGTAGATCCGGTAATACTCTTTGCGAAGGCCGGGCAACAGGCGGCTGAACTGACCTTTCAGGAAGTTGCCCCAAGAGTGGAATGTACCCCGGCGCTGCGAGTCGATCCAAGCTTCTCTGCCTGCATTATCGTAAGATACCTTCAGCCAGCCGCCTTTACGAGCCGTTACAATCAGCGGGATCTGGTTCCCGCGCACTCCAAAAACCCACTCATTGCCGGAGGTATCCGAGCGGTGCAATACTCCCAGCCGAAAGATGCCGGGCTCCTCATACAGCTGAAAAGGTTCTCCCCTGTCAAGGCTCGAATCGGAATCTTGCAGAACTACAATTCCGATCCCGCTGTAAGGGCGCATCTTGGGCTGGCCTGCAGCGCTGTATGCCGAATCCGAGCAAGACAGCAGCAGCAAAAGCAGTAGTCCGAATAATCTTCCAATCATACTAATCGAAAAGCTTCCGCAGCGACTCCAGGTACTTCTGTGCCGCCGGGTCGGTATCTTCAGGCGCCCACGAAGCTTTTTCATCCTCTTCGGGAGGTAAATATGGCCCGGCCTTGGCCTCGTAAAAAACTGTGCCGGTTTCCAGGCTGAGGGCGGTGTGAAATACCCCATGCGGAATATCAGCCGCCAGGTTGCTGTTTGCCTGTGACAGCAGCAGAGTTTCGGTAACCGCACCGTTATTGGCAAAGAGAATAATTCCGACTCTGCCGCTCATCAGAATGAAAGCCTCGTCCTTTTCTGGGTCAAGATGGCGGTGAGGACGGATATAAGAGGCAGGTTCAATGGCGTTCAGCAGGCGGTGGCAGAGTGATTCGTCCGAAGGGTGGAAATTGTGGTTTTTGCGCAGTCGTGGGGAGTGCAGCGCCTCAGCGGTTATCTTGCCGAGCAGTTCGCGGTTCACCACCTTCATCAGCGATCGACCAGAGCGATCATGTTGCCGTCAAAATCCTGCACAACCGCCATCTTCCCCCACGGACTCGACTCCAGCGGCTCAACAAAACTCGCGCCGCCTTTTTTTAGAGTCTCACAGAGTGCAACAATATTTTCTGTCTTCAGAGTAATGCCGGTATGTCTGCCGACCAGACGGCGGGCATCTTCGTGCAGTGCCAGTGAAACCCCAAGAGTGGTGGCCGCGCCTGGAAAAAATTCTATCAGCATCTCGCTCTGGCCGGCAATCGGAAGGGCGAGAAGGTCAACGTAGAACTTCCTGGCCTTGGCCAGGTCGGTGACAAAAATGACGATATTTTTAAGCGAAACAGACATAGTGGCTCCACTTTGACAACTATGAAGGTTGAATTATAAAGTATGAAATGATCCTCTTTCAACCTTCGACTTTCAACCTTCAACCCTATCTTGTGACAGTCTATGCACGCACTCGACCATGAATCTCGCGTTCTCCGGCGGTACGGTCGGCAGTATTCCGTGTCCCAGGTTGAATATATGGCCGGGACGACCGGCATTCTCTTTCAGAACCCGGCGTACCTCGCGCTCGATGATATCCTTCGGGGCATACAGCATGGTCGGATCCAGATTGCCCTGTACCGCCATCTCCGGACCGAGCAGATCCCTCGCATCGCCCAGGTTGACATGCCAGTCCAGTCCCATTGCATCGCCACCCGCTTTTTTAACCGTATCCAGCATGGCGCCGGCGCCTTTCACAAAATGGATGACCGGAGTCTCCATGCGGTTCAGGCCATTAATCAGCTTTGCCGTATAGGGAAGCACATAGCGCTCGTAATCGGCCGGCGAGAGAATCCCACCCCATGTATCGAAAATCTGGATACACTGAGCTCCGGCCTTGATCTGGGCGTTCAGGTATTCCATGCTCATCATGGTGATCTTTTCCATCAGGGCCGCGTAGACATCTGGCGCCGAGTACATCATCCGCTTGATCTGGGCAAAATCCTTGGACCCTTTCCCTTCCACCATGTAACAGGCCAGTGTGAAGGGGGCTCCGCCGAAGCCGATCAACGGAACCTTGGAAGCCAACTCGCGTCTCAGTATCCGGATTGTCTCAAAGACATAGGGGACATCCTGCTCCATATCCGGAATACGCAATTTTTCTACATCGGCCATGCTACGCACCGGACTCTCGAAGACCGGGCCCGGAACAAAGTCCAGCTTCATTCCCATCGGTTCGACCGGTGTCAGGATATCTGAAAACATGATGGCGGCATCTACTCCCAGGATATCAACCGGCTGAATGGAAACCTCGGCCGCCAGTTCGGGGGTTTTGCACAACTCCAGAAATGTGCATTTCGACCGGACCGCCATATATTCCGGCAGATAACGTCCAGCCTGCCGCATCAGCCAGACCGGGGTGCGATCTACCGGTTTGCCCCAACAGGCGTCAAGAAATCTCATATTCATTGTTTGTCTCCTAAAATCACGCCATAAAGCGTGGATATCTGTTCAATCAAGCTGGCCATTCTAATTTTAAACCATGGGATAAGTCAATTTATTTGATGGAAAAACCAGCCGGTTCAATCCGATTTCAACAGGTATTCGCTCTCTCCAAGCCTGATTCGATCACCAGGATAAAGTTTGCGCCCCCTTCGGATTTCAACTGCTCCATTAACAGAAACTTCACCTTCTGCAATAATGCTCTTGGCCTCGCCGCCTGAACAGACGGCGTTGATCATTTTGAGAAAACTGTCCAGTTTGATATAACCGGTCGCTATTGGGACGTTCATTTTTGGATTGTATCCTTCCGGCCTCAATTATAGGGGCAATACAGGTTTTTGTACTGCTAACGAAGCATAAGAATTATCATCCCGGCAGCATGCGAAATGCGGAGGCTTTGACGGCAGCATAGATGGTGCTCCCTTCGGTGATGCCCAATTCGTCAACCGCATCCTGAACAACCTCTGCAATCAGAGTGTTACCGGCGCACTCAAGTTCCACACCGATCTTTCTTCCTGAGTTGAACAACGAGCGGACGCTGCAGTGAAGCAGGTTGCGAGCGCTGGTGGCTTCGGGGTGTTGCTTGAAGAGAATGATGTCCTTGGAGGAAAGCTCGGCCATCGATTCGTCACGATCAGACCCGGTCGAAAGAAACAGGCTTGATGCGCCCCATGGATAGGCAAAAAGACCACTCATTGCAGTTGGAGCCCCCAGCTTCAGCAGGTTTATATATCCGACCGGGCTGGCGCTCATCCGGTTTCTGGCCAACTGCTCGCTGGAGGTCTGTCCGATAATTGCGCCACTTTCAAATGCCAGCACCGTATCGGCCATCAATCGCATCTCAACCAGTGAATGTGAGATGAACAGATACGGTATTTTGAACTTTTCGCTTACGCTCTTTAAGTATGGAATGATCTGAAACCGGAGGGAATCGTCCAGCGCCGAGAGAGGTTCGTCCATAAGCAGCAGGCGGGGACTGGCCATAATGGCGCGCCCCAGCGCGACACGCTGTTTTTCTCCCCCTGACAGGTTAGCGATGTCCCGGTCGAGGAGAGAGTTCAACTTCATTACTTCGGCCAGCGTATCAAAGTCGATGCTGCGGTATTCCGCAGGACAGCGTTTGTACCCGTAGAGCAGATTGTTTCTGACGCTCAGGTGAGGAAATAGAGCGTGCTGCTGGAAGACAATGGCGATTCGTCGTTGTTCTGGACGAAGGTTTATCTTTCCGACGCTGCAGAAGAGAGTTTCTCCATCCAGAATTATCTCGCCGCTGTCAGGCTCCAGAAGTCCCGCCAGCATACTCACCAGGGTCGATTTGCCGCTGCCCGACATGCCGAATATGCCAACCCTGTCGCCAAGTACAGTAACGTCAATAGACATTTTGAATCTGCCCAGACTTTTATGTAGTCTCATGGAGAGTTTCACGTCAATCTCTCCGGGTCATTTTCAGGGAGTTGGGGCGCCATGCGTAGAGTGCCAGAAGCACAAGAAAAGAAAATATCAGCATGACTGCTGCCATGCGGTGTGCCTCTGCGTACTCCAGCGCCTCCACATGGTCGTATATCTGCACCGAAGCTACACGGGAGACGCCGGGGATGTTGCCGCCGATCATCAGTACCACGCCGAATTCACCCACCGTATGGGCAAAGGTCAGGATTGATGCGGTCAGATAGCCGGGGAGCGACATTGGGAGAGCTATGGAAAAAAAGGCATCCAGTGGCGAAGCACCCAAGGTGGCGGCTACTTCCATGGGGCGGTTGCCGATGGACTCAAAGACGTTCTGTAGCGGTTGGACCATGAACGGAAGTGAATAAAAAACCGAGGCAATTACCAGTCCCCAGAACGTGAACGGTAACGGCTCGATTCCCAATGCGCGGGTCAAATGTCCCACCGGCCCGTTCTCCCCCATTGCCAGCAACATGTAGAAACCGAGCACCGATGGCGGCAGAATCAGCGGCAGCGCGACTGTCGCTGCAATCGGCCCTTTCCAGCGTGATCTGGAACGAGCCAGCCACCAGGCAATTGGCGTTCCCACGACAAGCAGGACGACGGTGACAATCGTTGCAAGCCTGACGGTCAGCCAGATGGCCTGGATGTCGCTGTCGCCCAATAACATCCGCTACCTCCCTGACTTTTCGCCCGGGAGCGCGAATCCATATTTAGCCATTATTGCGCGCGCTTCTTTCGAACTCATGTAATCGGCGAACTGTCTGGCAATCGGCTTGTCTCCCCCAATTTTGGTGATGATGTACCCCTGTTCGAGAGGCTGATGCAGGTTGTCCGGGATCAGGTAATAGCCGCCTTTTTTTGAAAGCTCGGGGTTAAGCGCCAGCGATAGGGCAATGACCCCCATTTGGGCATTTCCGGTCTGCACGAACTGTGCAGTGTGGGCGATGTTTTCACCAAAGACCAGCTTTGGCTGCAGTCTCTCCCACAACCCCGATGATCTGAGCGCTTCTTCGGCGCGTTTGCCGTAGGGGGCGTGTTTCGGATTTGCTATGGCCAGCCGGGTGATCTTAGGATCGGTCAGGCTTGCAATGGTCATTTTTGTCGCATCCATAATGTTGCTCCAGAGTACGATCCGGCCAAAAGCGTAGGGGGTGACTTCGGAAGCGGCAAACCCTTTTTTGGCAAGTTCTCGCGGATAACCGATATCAGCGGAAAAATAAAGGTCATAGGGTGCGCCCTGCTGAATCTGGGTCTGGAATTTGCCGGAGGAGCCGTAGATCATCACAACTTCCCGGTTGGGACGACCCGTTTTGAAGCTGGTTACGATCTCGTCCATGGCAAACTTCAGATCTGCCGCAGCAGCTATCGTAATTTTTTCAGCGTGCGCAACCGTGGGAAACAACATGTAACATAGGACAAACAGCACTCTAAGCCGTTTCATCGATTATTTCCCTTTCGATCTTTAAAGGTTAAACCTGGTATTGACGGGGCCCCACAGATGGATTGTATGAGGCGCTTTATGCAGGATCTTCCAATTTGTCTTCCATCAGAGGGATAATCACGACCCCGATTTTGCCTTTGCCCCAGAGGCCGATCTTTTTTGCGGCGGCGCGGGAGAGATCGATGAAGTGAAAAGATTTGGGTGCGCAGCGGTCATTAACTGTTACCTGCACTTCCTCTCTGGTAGAGGGGTTCAGGACTCTAACCACCGTACCCAACGGCAGGCTCTGGTGCGCGGCGGTCAACTTGTCAGGGTTGTAACGGTGTCCGGAGGTAGTCCTGCGCCCTTCGAATTTACGGGCATAGTACGAGGCAAAGCCATCAACCGACTCAAATAGACTGCTCTTCTGCAGCAGCTCTTCCAAAATTGAGGCAACCGGCCTGGAGAGTTCAGTCAGCAGCCTATCTTCTGCGGCATCCCCAACATCCGCCTGGGCGGTCGATGCATACAGCGCCAAGACGGCCATCGCAATAATTGCGGTTATCCTGCTGAAACGGGTCAGGAGCATAGCGAGTCTTATACAATACGGAACTGATCGGGTCAAGTTTTGTGCGGATAACCGTTTTGGTTCCGTTGCTCGATCATTTAGGTTTGGACTCCCATTTTTTCTTGCTGAAACAGTCCGGGCAGATGCCGTGACTGAACAGGGCATCCGAGTGTTCACTGATGTATATCTCCATCTGCTGCCAGGAGCTGCTGTCGTCCCTGATCTTCTTGCAGAACATGCAGATCGGGATGATACCCTCCAGCCGCTTTATCCTTAGGATGGCCTCTTCCAGCTCGGCGTTACGCCGTTCCAGCGACGTCATCATGTTGGAGAGTTGCGACAGCGACGGGCGGAAGACGACGAAGAATTCGAAGCTCAGGATCAGAAGTCCGACCACCAGGAAGAGTATTTCAAGGCGCTGCATGGAGGAGATCCGCTCCCTGGCCTCCCTGTCGAACTGGAAGGTGATCTTGTCCATAAAATCCAGAAAATGCGGTTCATTGGCCAGCATCACGTCGGCAGTAGTCCGCAGGACGGCAGGTTCTAGCCTCCCCACCTCCATATTCTTCAACAGTTTGTCCAACTCCCTTACCATCGCGGCATGGAACGGCTCCATCTCGGCAAAGAGCGCCTTGACCTCCGGTGAGTTCATGCGCTGCGGCAACCCCAGCTTTTCGTCACCGTACTGCAGTCCCAGATCGACCACTTTCCAGGATGCGAAAGATGTATTGATTTCCTTGATGCGCCGGCTCTGCTCATCTGAGGATGGCGTACGCTCCAGGGCCAGTACGCATTTTGTCAGCCGCTGGCTCAACATGCGCTGGCGACCGGAGAGGTTGATAACCCGGGAATCGCCGTCGTTGCGCTTTATGGCGTACTGCATCAATAAAGAGGAGGAGATGAGTGTAAGGGCAATAAACGCCAGGGCGATGCCGTAGACCACCTTAACTCGCTGCAGTTTTTTTTCGTCTATGAATATCAAGCGATCCCCCTTATAGTCTCTTTCAACGCCGACAACTTGTACGGTTTCTGGATAAACCCCGCCAGCCCCTTGCCGACGAACTTCTGCGTGACCTCATTCTCGCTGAAGCCGCTTGACATGATTACCTTCACGTCCGGTTTGATCCGGCGAAGTTCCTGAAAGCACTGCTCACCGTTCATGTGCGGCATGGTCAGGTCAAGGACCACGAAGGCGATATCAGGTGTGGAGTTGAATATTTCCACCGCCTCCCGGCCGTCGTCGGCAGTTATGGTGCTGAAGCCGAGTTCCTTCAGCATTTCCGTGCCGATGCCGCGTACCGTCTCTTCGTCATCTACCAGCAGCACCGTGCCGGAACCTTTCCAGTCGTCTCTCTCTGATTCGTCGTTGAACAGCTCGGCAGGGCGGCTGCTCGCAGGAAACAGTACTTTGAAGGATGTTCCGTTGTCCTGTTCGCTGTATACCTTGATGGCCCCTCTGTGCCCGCGTACTATGCCGAGAACCGCCGACATGCCCAATCCCCGGCCTGTGAATTTAGTTGTGAAGAAGGGGTCAAACAGTCTTGATAGGGTCTCCTTGTCCATGCCGCAGCCGGTGTCGGCGATTTCAAGATAGACGTAGAGTCCTTCAGTGATGTTTTCATCCAGCCAGACATCTTTCAGGTAACCGTGGTCGCAGTCCATGCAGCCGGTAGTGATCGCAATCACGCCGCTTTTTTCGCCTATGGCTTCTGAAGCGTTGATTACCAGATTCATGATGATCTGGCGTATCTGGGTTGCGTCGGCTTCCACCAAAGGGAGAGGTGTATGGAGGTTTAAGCGGAGAACCGAATTTTTTGATATGGAGACCTCCAGCATGTGCAGCATCTCTTTTAAGAGGAAGTTCAGGTTGATGCTCTCTACCACAAACTTGCCCTTCCCTGAGTAGGCCAGCATCTGCCTGGCAAGATCGGCGGCGCGGACTGCGGCCTGCTCGATTTTGTGCAGGTTCTCTACGGCGGGCGATTCCTTGTTGAGCCGCATCAGCGCCAGGTCTGCATTGCCGATTATAGAGGTAAGGATGTTGTTGAAGTCGTGGGCTATGCCGCCGGCCAGCACACCAAGACTCTCCAGCTTCTGGGCATGGAGGAGCTGTCTCTCCATATTCAGCCGTTCCTCTTCGGACCTCTTCCGTTCGGTGATGTCGGTATGGATGCCGACAAGTCCGA